>DATLOS010000492.1:0-11645 GCA_035536155.1 Elusimicrobiota bacterium | reverse complement strand
CGGGCATCCCGAGGCCGCCGGGCACCTCGTGACGGCCCGGGACTTCGACCGGGACTTGCTCGCGGCGTTCGAGCGCGCGGCGAACCGCTACTTGCGCGCGCCCGGCCGAACCTCCGACGAGCGCCGGGCGGTTCGCGGCCTCATGCGCTCCTTCGTCCGCGGCCTCAAGGGGCGAGAGGGCGGGCGAGACGGCGACGAGCCGGACCTCCAGGCGGCGTGAGCCGACCCGGGCCCGGGGTCCTGGCCGCCTGGACCTTCCTGCTCTTCCTGCTCTGGAGCAACAGCTTCATCGCGATCTCCGCGCTCCTCGGCCGGGAAGGCGGAGCGGCCCGCTTCGACTGGGTCAGCCTCACCGCCGCGCGCTTTCTCCTCTGCGCCGCCGTCTGCGCCCTCTACTGCGCGCTTTGGCGGCGGCGCGAGAGCGTCGAGCTCCTGCGGCTGCGCTGGCGCCGCCTCCTGGCCGCGGGGCTCCTGTGCGTTCCCTGCTATAACTTCGCGCTCTACTACGGCCAGCAGCACGGCGTCCCCGCGCCGATCGCCTCGCTGGAGACGGCCCTGGCCCCGCTGTTTCTCATGCTCCTCGGGGCCGCGTTCCTGGGCGAGGGGCTCTCCCGCAGGAAGCTGGCGGGCTTCGCGGTCGCGCTGGCGGGCGTCTGCCTCATCAGCCGGGCGCGCGCCGTTCCCGGGCAGACCGCCTATCCCGTCCTCGTGGCGATCACCGCGTTGGCGCCGCTGAGCTGGGCCTCCTTCTCGACCTTGAGCAAGCCCGTAAGCCGGGAGGCCTCGCCCGTGGTCTGGACCTATCTGTGCATCGTCGCGGGCTCCATCCCCCTGGCCGTCCTGGCGCTGGTTCGCGGCCTGCCGGAGCTGGCGCGGCTCGACGCCCCGGGCTGGGGGGCCCTCCTGTTTCTCGCCGCCCTGTGCACGGTCTTCGGCTTCGCGCTGTGGACCTGGCTCCTCAAGCACCTGCCGGCCTCGTCGTTGGGTTTCACGATATTCCTGAACCCGCCGCTGACCAGCGTCTCCAAGGCCCTCCTCGCCGCGCTGTTTCCGCGCAGCTTCTCCTTCCAAGTGTCGGGGGCGGAGCTCGCCGGCGGCGGCGTGGTGCTGGCCGGGCTGGCGCTGGCCTTGCTAAAGTTTCCGGGCCGGCGCGCTCCGCGGCCGGCATAGCGTGGACCTCATCGATCTCCGTTCCGACACCGTGACCCGCCCCACGCCCGCGATGCGGCGGGCCATGGCGCGGGCCGAGGTGGGCGACGACGTGCTGGGCGAGGACCCGACCGTCAACCGCCTGCAGGAGAGGGCGGCCCGGCTCCTGGGCAAGGAGGCGGCGCTCTTCGTGCCCTCGGGGACTTTCGCCAACCAGACCGCGATCATGGCCTTCTGCGGGCCGGGCGACGAGGTGATCCTGGCCGAGCGCTGCCACATCGTCCAGCACGAGGCCGGCGCCGCGGCGGCGCTCTCCGGCGTCCAGCTCCGCGCCGCGAGCGCGGGCTCGCCGCACCTCTTGGCCAAGGACGTCGCCGCGCGGATCCGCCCCCCGGGCGACATCCACTACCCGCGCACGTCTCTCGTTTGCGTCGAGCAGGCGACTTCCGACGGGACGCTGGCTTCGATGGAGGAGCTGGCCGCCGTGCGCCGAGCGGCGAAGGCGCGCGGCGTCCCGGTCTACATGGACGGCGCGCGCATCTTCAACGCCGCGGCGGCCTTGGGCGTCTCGCCCGCGAAGGCCGCCGCCCACGCCGACGCGGTCGGTTTCTGCCTCTCCAAGGGCCTGTGCGCTCCGGTGGGCTCGGTGCTCTGCGGCACCCGCGATTTCGTCGAGCGCGCGCGCTTCAAGCGCAAGCTCATGGGCGGCGGCATGCGCCAGGCCGGCATCCTCGCCGCGGCGGGTTTGGTCGCCTTGGAGGACGTCGTTGCGCGCCTCTCCGAGGACCACGCCAAGGCCAAGGTCCTCGCCGCTCTGCTTCGCGAGGTCCCGGGCGTGCGCGTGCTGCGCGAGCCCGAGATCAGCATGGTCTTCGCCGAGATCCCCGCTTGGACCGGACGCGGCGAGCTCCTGGCCCGGCGGCTCTTGAAGCGCGGGATCAAGATCTACCCGGATGAGGGCGGGCTGTTCCGCTTCGTCGTCCACCAGCAGGTCTCGACGGCGCAGGTCCGGCGCTTCGCTCGCGAGCTCTCCGTCGCTTACCGCTAGCGGCCGGATTGGAGCCGCTCGCGCAGGCGGCGGAAGCCTTCCTCGATGGAGATGGACGGCGCGTAGCCCAGGTCTCGCCGCGCGGCGGAGATGTCGAACCAATGCGCGGTGGCGAGCTCGTGGGCGAGGAAGCGGGTCATGGGCGGCTCGGCGGCGATGCCGAAGAAGGAGTAGAGGACCTCGAAGGCCCCGCCCGCCGCCGCGGCCAGCAAAGGCGAGATCGTGCGCTTCAGCGGCGGAAGGCCCGCGGCTTGGAGGATGCCGTCGATGATCTCCCAGACGGGGCGCGGGTCTCCGGACGTGATGAAGTAGGGCTTGCCCGCGCACGGCGCTCCCGGGGCGAGACGGTCGAGCGCCAGCAGATGCGCGGCGGCGGCGTCCTCGATGTAGGTGGTGTCGACCTTCTTCGGCGGGCCGGTGAAGCGCCGCAGGCGGCCGGCCCGGGCCCGGGCGATGATCCGCGGCACGAGCTGGGTGTCGTCCGGGCCCCAGACGAGGTGGGGGCGCAGGGCGACGGTGGAGAGCGCGGGGCCGTTCGCGGCGAGGACCAGCTTTTCCGCCTCCGCCTTGGTGCGCGGGTACGGCGCGTCGTAATGGGCGGGATAGGGGACGGACTCGTCGGCTCCCTCCATATCCCGCCCGTTGAAGACCACGCTGGGCGAGCTGGTAAATACCAGGCGCCGCACGCCCGCGATCCGGCAGGCGGCGAGGAGGTTGCGCGTCCCGGCGACGTTGGCGCGCCGGTAGGCGTCCTCCGCGCCCCAGATCCCGGCCTTCGCGGCGCAGTGGACCACGGCGTCCATGCCGCGGCAGGCGTCCTCGAGCGGGGCGTACTCGGCGACGTCCCCTCTCAGGGTCTGCGCCCCGGCGGCGCGGAGCGCCGGGTAGTCGCCGCGCTGGAAGGTCCGCACCGAGTCGCCGCGGGCGAGGAGGCGGCGCGCGACGGCGCCGCCCAGCGAGCCGCCGGCCCCGGTGACCAGGACCTTCATGAGAGCTGGGACGCGGCCCAGACCGCGAGCTTCTCGCGGAAGATCTTGGCGTTGTGGCGGATGTCGACGGGAAAAGAGGGATGGAAGAGCATGACGCGCACGGTCCGGGTGTGCCCGAAGCCGGCACCCAGCCCGCGCAGCTCCTCCTTCAAAGCCTCGTCCGGCTCGACGCCCTCCTCGGGCTCGACCACGAGCACCGGGGTCTGGCGCGGAGCCGGTCCGACGCCCACCAGAGCGGTGCGCCGGGCCTTGGGATGCCGGTTGAACACGCCCTCGCAGGGGATGGTGTAGAGGGTCCCGGCTTCGGTCTCGACGCGCTGGGATTTCCGGCCGCAGAACCAGAGGCGACCGGCCTCGTCCACGCGCCCCACGTCGCCCATGCGGTGGCCGACGGTCCCGTCGGGAAAGCGCACCTTGGCCAGCGCGGTGGCCTCCGGCCTGTTGAAATACTCGCGCGTGACCGCCGGCCCGCGGACGACGAACTCGCCGATCTCGCCGGGGGCGGCGCGCAGGTCCTCGCTCCACTCCGGGACGGGCTCGTCCGAGACCTTCAGGACGTCCACGCGCACGCCCGGCACCGGGCGGCCCACGCAGACGCCGCGCCCCTCCGCGGTGCCGCGCCAGGTCTCGGAGAGGATCTCGCGGCTGTCGATGCAGGCGACGGGCAAGGCCTCGGTGGCCCCGTAGGGCGTGTGGATGGCGCAGCCCTCCGGGAGGAGCTTGGCGAAGCGCTCGAGGATCTTCGGGGCCACGGGCGCCCCGGCGGAGACCACGCGGCGCAGGCTCTCGAGGCGGACGTCTTGCCCCTCGGCCCAGCGCCCGACGCGGTCGAGCAAGGCGGGCGAGCCGAAGAGCTGGTGGACCCCGCGGCCTTGGACCGGGCCGACGATGCTTTCCGGATCGACCGAGCCGGGACGGGTGAAGTCCATCTCGGGCAGGACCGAGGTCATGCCCAGAGCGGGAGCGAAGAGCGCGAAGAGGGGGAAGGTCGGCAGGTCGACCTCGCCCGGCCCGATGCCGAAGAGCGCGCGCAAGGCCTCGATCTGCGCCTGGAAGTTCCCGTGGGTATAGAGCGCGCCCTTAGCCGGGCCCGTGCTGCCCGAGGTGAAGAGGATCGCGGCGGGCTCGTCGGCGCCCAGCGCCTCGGCCGGGCGCGGAGCCTCGTCGGCCGCGGCCACGAGCCGGGCGAGGGAGGCGCCTCCCCAGAAGAGGCGCGGACCCACGGTGACGCGCACGCGCAGGCTGCGCCGCGCCCACCCCAGGACCACGCGCGCGGCGTGCGCCAAGGGAATCCCGATGAACGCCTCCGGGGCGGCGTCGTCCAGGCAGCGGCTCAGCCCGGCGCGGCCCATGCCGGGGTCGATGAACACGGGGATCGCGCCCAGCTTGAAGAGGGCGAAGGCGAGGGCGAAGAACTCGAGGCCGGGCGGGACCATCAGCGCGGCCCGCGCGCCCCGGCCGATTCCGGCCGCGGCCAGGGCGCGGGCGCGGCGGGAGGCGGCGCGCTCGAGCTCGGCGAAGGAGAGCTCGGTCCCGTCGGGGAGGATGAGCGCCTTTCGGGCCGGGTCGGCGGCGGCGCGCGCCTCGAGGGCGCCGGCGATGTTCGCCGACGCGCTCATGCCCGGACGGGAAGGGGGTTCGCGGCGAGGAAGGAGCGGATCTCGGCCAAGGCGGCCTCGGGCTCGTCCTCGAGCAGGTAATGCCCGGCGTCCGGGAACTCGCGGACCTTGGCCGCGGGCAGGCGGTTGCGCCACTCCGCCAGGAAGTCGGCGTCGAAGACCGGATCCTTCGCGCCCCAGAGGATGATGGCGGGCGTGCGGGCGAAGCGCGGCAGGCCGTAGTCGACGGCTTTGGCGACGTCGTAGGCCGGGTCGCCGGGAAGCAGGGGGATGTCCTGGACGAAGCGCAAAGTGGCGATGCGGTTGGCCCAGGAGTCGTAGGGCGCCAGGTAGGCCGCGAGCACGTCGGGCGGCATGGGGCGCTTGGGGCAGCCGATCCGCGCCGTCCCGCGCGCGAAGGCGTTGAAGCCGCGGATCAGGACGGCGCCGAGCGGGCGGCGGGCCAGGCGCAGCGTCCAGGGCAGGCGCTTTCCCGGCGGGAGCAGGAAGGCCGCGGTGTTCAGGAAGACGAGGCGCTTGACCCGGTCCGGGTGGCGCGAGGCGTAGGCCATGCCGATCATTCCGCCCCAGTCGTGCAGGACCATAGTCAGGTCGCGGTCCAGGCCCAGCTTCTCGAGGAGGGCCTCGAGGTCGTCGACCCGCCGGCGCAAGGTGTAGGCGTAGCGCTCGTCGCCCGGCTTGTCGGAGAGCCCGCAGCCGACGTGGTCCATGGCCACGCAGCGCTTCTCGCCGCGCAGGCCGAGGATCAGGGAGCGGAAGAAGAAGGACCAGCTCGGGTTGCCGTGCACCATGACCAGCGGCTCGCCGGCGCCCTCGTCCACGTAGTGCATCCGCGCGCCGCCGACGTCCGCGAAGCGGGGCGCGAAGGGGTACAGGGAGCGCAGGTCCGTCTTCACCACTCCAGCCCCAGCATCATGCAGTTGAGGCCGCTGCCGATGCCCAGGAAGCCGACGGCGTCGCCGGGGCGCAGGAAGTCGCGCTCCTCGGCGATGGCGGCGGTGATGGGCAGGGAGACGGTGCCGATGTTGCCCAGGAACTCGTAGGTCGTGAAGTCCTTGTCGGCGGACAGGCCGAGGCGGGAGAGGATCTCCTTCTGGTGCCCGCTGCCGACCTGGTGGCAGATGACCTTGGAGACCGCGTCCGCGGCCCAGCCCAGCTCGCCGAGGAAGCGCTCCCAGGTGCGCCGGCCCAGCTCGATCCCGTTCTTGAGCACGGCGACGGAGTCGGTGCGCATGACCTCGACCCCGTCCACGAGGCCCCAGCGGCAGATGCGGTGGAACTCGGGCGCGGCCATGGAGAAGCCGCCGAGGAGGCGGCGCCGGCGCGGGCCGATGGAGTCGTCCGTGAGGAGCACGGCCACCGCGCCCGAGCCGCCGGTCAAGGTGGCGATCGAGTACTTGAAGTTCTCCATGCTGCGGTCCTTGAGCAGGCGCTCGGCGGTGAGGTCGTTGATCTCCCGGGCGGACTCGCAGGAGACGACGAGGCCCGCGCGGATCTGGCCGAGCTCGATGCGGTTGGCGATGTCCACCATCCCGTTGAGGACCCCGAGGCAGGCGTTGGAGACGTCGAAGACGGAAGCCTCGGGGGGAGCGCCGAGGGCCTCCGCCACCGCGCAGGCCGTGGCCGGCTCGAAGCTCTCGCGGCAGACGCCGGCGTAGATCACGGCGCCGAGGTCGGAGCCCTTCATCCCGGCCTGCGCCAGCGCCTTGCGCCCGGCGCGGATCGCGCCCTCGGAGAGGCGGAAGCCCGGCTCCCACCAGCGCCGCTCGCGGATGCCGGTGAAGGCCTCGAGCTGGCCGGCCTGGATGCCCAGGGCCCGGTACACCGGCTCCAGGCGCCGCTCCAGGGACTCCGAGCTGACCACGGTGGCGGGCAGCTCGTAGCCGATGGCGGGGACGTGGACGCGGGTGTAGCGCATTCGGGCGCTCCGACGAGGGAGAGCGCCTTATTTTAGCAATTCGGGGGGCCCGCCCCCCGGCTCAGCGCGCGGCGGCGGCTTCGAGGCTGCCGGTCCCGCGGAGCTCCTGCCCGCGCGGCACGCGCCAGTCCATCATCCGCACGTCGCCCAGGTTGACGGTTCCCCGCGTCAGGTCGGCGGCGGGCTTGCTGTCGAAGGAGGCGGCGATCAGGAAGGTCGCTCCGCCGTTCTCGCTCTGGGTAAGGCCGAGCCCGACGCTGTTGTCGCCCAGCTCGTGGCTCAGGTGGAGGCTGTAGCCTCCGAAGTTGCCGGTGTAGGTGCGGGTCGCGACCGGGGTGACGGGGTCGCCGTCGGCGGTCCTGTCCTCTACGGAGCACCGGCTGTAGGTGAAGACCACGACGACGGGGTCCTGGCCCTGCCGCTGGAGGCGGAAGGTGTAGCGGATCCCCTCGAGCTCGCGGTGCTCGGCGCAGGGGTCCGTGGCCGCGGGGGCCTGGGCCTGGGCGGGACCGGCGGCGAGGGCCTCCTCCGCTGCGCGCGGGGGCTTGGCCAGGGCGGCGGCGAAGGCGCCGCGCAGGGACTCTTGGAACGCGGCGTCGGAGACGGGACGCGGCTGGGCGCCGGCGGCGGGGAGGGCGATGGCGCCGAGGAGCGCCGTGGAGACGAGGATCGGGGTTTTCATGGGGATATCGTCGCACGCGGCGTTGTCCGGCGGACGCCGCGCGCGTGAATTCCGCGTGACACGGGATGTGCTACCCTGTCTCCGATGAAGAGCCTCCTCTTGTCGGCGTTCATTCTGGCGGTCTCCGCGGCTTCGCCCGCGAAGGACGGCCTCTACGACATCCCGCTCAAGGACATCGCGGGCAAGCCGGCGACCTTGGCCGCTTATAAGGGAAAGGTGCTCCTGATCGTGAACACCGCGTCGCGCTGCGGCTTCACGCCCCAGTACGCCGGCCTGGAAGCCCTTCAGAAGAAATACGCGGCGAAGGGCTTCACGGTGCTGGGTTTTCCCTCGAACGACTTCGGCGGCCAGGAGCCCGGCTCGGAGACCGAGATCAAGAAGTTCTGCGAGGTCCGCTACGGCGTGAGCTTCCCGCTGTTCTCCAAGGTCGTCGTGCTCGGGGCGGACAAGCACCCCCTCTACCGCTGGTTGACCGGGCACGCGCCCAAGACGGGGGAGGTCGGCTGGAACTTCGAGAAGTTCCTGGTCGACCGCTCGGGCAAGGTCGTCGGCCGCTTCCGCTCCCCGGTCAAGCCCGACTCTCCGGAGCTCGCGGCCGCGATCGAGAAGAGCCTCTAGCCGACCAAGTCCTCAAGCGCCTTGTCGAGGCGCGGAAAGCGGAACGCGTAGCCCGAGGCCAGCGCCGCGGCGGGCGTCACCGGCCGCCCTTCGAGGAGCATCCCCGACATCTCGCCGAGAGCGGCTTTCAGGACGAAGGCGGGCACCGGGAATACCGCGGGGCGTCCGAGGGCGGAGCCCAGCGCGCGGGTGAACTCGGCGTTGGTCGCGGCGCCCGGCGCCACGGCGTTGACGGGGCCGCTCAAGCCCTCGCGCGCCAGGGCGTGCCCGACCAGGCCGGCGACGTCGCGGACGTGGATCCAGGGAAACGCCTGCTCTCCCGAGCCCAGCCGCCCGCCCAGGCCGAGCTTGAATGGCAGGAGCATGCGCTTGAGCGCACCTCCGTCTCGTCCCAACACGACGCCGATGCGCAGGAGCACGACGCGCGCGCCCCGCGCCTCGGCGCGCCGGGCCTCGCTTTCCCAGGCCTGGCAGACCTCGGCCAGGAAGCCGTCTCCGCGGGCGGTCTTCTCGTCCGCGGCGCCTCCGGAGCTCCCGTAGTAGCCCACCGCCGAAGCGTTGACCAGGACGGCGGGCCGGGGCCCGGCCGCGGCGAGCGCCGAGACCAAAGCGCGGGTCGAATCGACGCGGCTCTCGAGGATGGCCTTCTTGCGGCGCTCGCTCCAGCGCCCGTCGGCCACGCCCTCCCCGCAGAGATTGATGATCGCGTCCGCCGCCTGGATTCGGCGCGTCCAGTCTCCGGGCTGCGACGGATCCCAGCGCAGGGGCCGCGCGCCCGCGGGCAGGCGGGCCGCGTCGGGTTTCCGGGTCAGGATTTCGACCGAGCTCCCGGCTCCAAGGAGCTCCTCGGCCAGCGTCCGCCCGATGAATCCGCTGCCTCCGGCGATGACGACGTTCATTTTCGGAGGCGCTTGATCAGCGCCGGGACGAGGATCATCAGGGCGAGCACCGCGGTGACCGCCAAGGTGGGGTCGCCGATGAGGGCGTTGAGCTTGAGCGTCGCGGCGGCCAGCACCCAGAAATACAGCATGTCCCCGGCGATCGCGATCGCCCAGCCGGAGACGAAGCCGTGCCCGGCGGCGTGCGCCGCCGCGCGGCCGGTCATGGGATCGATCCCGAAGGCGATGAGGATCAGCGCGACGGGGCCGGAGCCCGCGCCGCCGTAGAGGGCGGCGTTTCGCGCGGTCGCCTCGCGCATGGCCGAGACGCCGCGGGCCAAGGCGGGCACTTTCCGCCCCACGGCGACGAGCCCCAGCAGGATCGGCTCGAAGAGGAATGCCAGGACCACGTCGGAGACGAAGTAGAGCAAGGACATCGCCGGCCAGCCGATGCCGCGCTGGCGCGCCAGCAGGGCTCCGGCGGGGATGCCGCCGCCGACCGGGATCATGAAGAGCATGAAGACCGAGAGCATTTCAGGCCGCCGGCTTCCCGTCGAGCAGGGCTTTCAGCTCGGCGACCAGCGCTCCGGCGCTGGGAAAACGCCGCGCGGGATCGGCCGCGAGGGCGCGGGCGAAAAAAGGCGCGAGCCCCGCGGCCACGCCGGGCGGCGGGTTCTTGAAGCGGCCTTCGCGCTTCGCGGAGGGGGAGCCGGCGGGAAAAGGCGCGGCGCCGGAGAGGAGCTCGTAGGCTATGGCGCCCAAGGCGAAGACGTCCGAGCTCGGGGCGCCGTGCCCGTCCTCCTGCTCGGGGGCCATGTACAGGGGCGTGCCCAGCGCCGTGTGGGTCATCGCGGCCATGGAGTCCTTGGCGTTGCGGGCGATGCCGAAGTCCATCACCTTCACGCGGCCGTCCGGCTCGACCATGACGTTCGACGGCTTGAGGTCCAAATGGGCGACGCCGCGCGCGTGGGCGTAGTCGACCGCCTTGGCGATGGAGTCGAGCGTGCCGAGGACTTCGGCGCGCTCGAGCTTGCCGCCCCGCTCGTGGACGCAGTCGGCGAGGGTCTTGCCGGGGACCAGCTCGAACACCAGGTAGGTCTCGGGGCCCTCCTCGATGCCGTAGATCTCGACGATGTTCGGGTGGCGCAGGGACGCGACGAGGCGGGCCTCGTTGAGGAAGCGGGCGTATTCCTTGGCGTTTCCGCGCAGCTCCGCGCGCAGGCGCTTGAGGGCGACCGTGCGCCCCAGCTTGAGATCCTCGGCCTCGTAAACGGCGCCCATGCCGCCCTCGCCGAGCTTCCGTCCGACCCGGTAGTTGGCGGGCGCGGGGCTCGGAGTGGCGGCGCCCGAGAGGACGGCGGTGGCCGCTCCGCGGCGGCTGCCCAGCACGAACGCCAGCCCGATGAGGACGGCGAGACCCGCGCCGGCGACGAAGCCCCGCTGTCCCGCGTCGGCGGGCGGGGGGGGCACTCCGCCGGGGCGGGACGCGGCTCGCCGGGACGCCGCCTGAAACTCCGCCGAGTACTCGGGGTTGAGCGCGGCCGCCCGCCTATAGTCCTCGAGGGCCTCCTCCGCCCGGCCCAGCGCGTCCTGGGACTTGGCGCGAAGCCAGAAGGCGCGGGCGTGCCGCGGGTTGACCGCTATCGCCGCGTCGGCGGCTTGCACCGCACCCAAGGGGTCGCCGGCGCGCAGCTTGGCCAGCCCGAGCAGGACGTGCGCGATGGGCGCCCGAAAGCCGGCGTCCAGCGCGGCTTGGGCGGCTCGGGCCGCCTCGTCCGCGCGCCCGGACGGGAGGATGGCGGCGGCGTAAGCGAGGAGCGCCTGGCCGTTGCCGTGATCGAGCTCCGCGGCCTTCTTCGCGAGGTCCGCCGCCCCGGCGTGATCTCCGATCTTGTCCTTGGCCAGGGCCTGGCGCAGGAGCTCGCGGGAGCTCGTCTGGGCGGGGGTGGCCGCCGGAAGCGGCGCGGGCATGAGCTCGTCGGTTCCCGCGGCGTCCGGGGGAGGGGGCGAATCCGCCGGCGAAGGCGGCCGGGGCGCCTCGGCCGCGGCGACGTTCTTCTGGACCAGCTTGACGATGGCGTTGGCGGGCTGGTTTCCGGGCTGGCCGGCGAGGACCAGGCGCGCGTCCGCGACCGCGCCGGCGTAGTCCTTGAGCTCGTAGCGGACCTGGGCGCGGTTGAGCCGGGCATCGAGGTCGTCGGGCGCCAGCGCGACGGCGCGGTCGGCGAGCGGCGAAGCGCGCGCCGGTTCCTGCGCCTGCAGGAACGTCCTGCTTACGGCCAGTTGCGCGTCGGCATCCGCGGAGTTTTGGTCGGCGAAATCGTTCAGCTGGCGCGCGGTGTTCTCGAGCGCTCGCTGCGCGGCGCTCCTGGCCTCGGGCGTCGTCGCGGCGTCGATCTCGCGCTTGGAGCGCGTGATGGAATCGGCGGCTCCCTGGAGGAAGCCGCGTTGCCGGTCGGTGACGGCGTTCGCCGCGCCGGCGATGCAGAAGGCCAGGATGAGACGGAATGCGCTCACTTGCTCGGTTTGAGGCCGGCCGCCGGTCCGAGGAAGAAGCGAATCTCCCGTTGGAAACGGGCTTTGACCGACTCGTCGATCGGCGTGTTTACGAATGCGCCGTTTTGCGGAACGCCCGCGCCCTGCGTGGCCGATTCCAGGGAGCCGCTCAATGAGGCGCGAAAGATGAAGTAGGGGGGGTTCTCCGCCTGGCTGGAAAGGTTGAAGCCGACGAGAGCC
This sequence comes from Elusimicrobiota bacterium, assembly GCA_035536155.1. Taxonomy (GTDB): domain Bacteria; phylum Elusimicrobiota; class Elusimicrobia; order UBA1565; family UBA1565; genus DATLOS01. The sequence continues at coordinate 8 of DATLOS010000492.1, read as the reverse complement.
AACGGTTT
>DATLOS010000491.1:0-3673 GCA_035536155.1 Elusimicrobiota bacterium | reverse complement strand
ATCTCCGGCAGGGCGATGACCGCGGTTTCCGTGTTCATGCCCGCAGGATGGCCGCGCGGCGTGAAGGGCGGGGGAAGACTTGTTAAGGATTGTTAAGAACGGGGCGGCGGCTATAATACGGCGTGTCTCTCCAGAATCGCTTTATCTGGATGATCCTCGCCTTCGCCGCGGGCGTCGCGGCCATGCGCTGGACGTTCTCCGGCCACCTCCTGGGCTTCGACGCCTATCGCGACGCCTTCGTGGCCGAGGAGCGCGGGCGCATGGAGGCGGCCGCGGCGAGCGCGGGCGACATGACGGCCGCGCGGGTCCAGGAGGCTCTGAAACCCCTGGAGGACACGCCCGCGCTCGCCTTCGCGCGGATCCTCGACGGTGGCGGGGCCGTGAAAGCCTGGGTCGGCCCCGCCGGGCTCGAGGCGGCGGCGCCCGCGCGCGTCCAGGAATGCGGCTCGACGCAAGGCCGCGAGAAAGCCGTCTGCCGCGCCATGCTCGAGGACGGCTTCCTCGTCCAGGGCGGCCCCCGGCGTTGGGCGTGGCGCGCGCCCATGCTCCACCTTTCGCTGCCGATCCGGTCGGCGGGCGCGCGGGTCGGGGCCCTCCACGTGGCCGTCTGGGAGCGGGGCTTGCGGGCGAGATACGCCGCGAGCCTGTTGGGCCGCGCGCGGCGCCGGCTGCTGATCGCGGCGGCCCTGCTGCTCCTCGCCGCGGCCATCGCGCTCCTTGTCGCGGAGGGCCTCAAGCGGCCGATCCGGCGGCTGGCCGAGGGCGCCCGGCGCATCGGCTCGGGAGACTTCGCGCATCGGATCGTCCTGGACCGCCAGGACGAGCTGGGCGAGCTCGCCGCGCAGTTCAACCGCATGGCGGAGCAGTTGGCCGAGGTCGAGGCGATGAAGGAGCGCTTCCTCCACAGCATCTCCCACGACATGCGCTCGCCGCTCACCGCGATCGTCGGCTACGCCGAGGTCATCGCCAAGGACAAGGACAGCCGCCTGTCCCCGACCGCCCGCAAGGGCGTCGGCGTGATCGCGGAGGAGACCGAGCGCCTCAACGACTTCGTCTCGGATATCCTGGATCTGGCCAAGCTCGAGGCGGGAAAGATGGAGCTGGCCCGCGAGAAGGTGGACCTGGGGGCGCTGGCCCAGGACGTCGAGTCGCTCTTTCAGCCCGCCGCGCGGAAGGAAGGCGTCTCGCTGCGTCTGGACGCGCCGCGGCCGGACGGCTGGCTGGTGGAGGGCGACGTCAAGGCCTTGCGGCGCGTGCTGGTGAACCTGCTCTCGAACGCGCTCAAGTTCACTCCCAACGGCGGGAGCGTGACCGTGGCCCTCGAGGATCGGGGCCCGGAAGTCCGCCTGACGGTGCGCGACACCGGCAAGGGCATCCCCGCGAAGGACCTGGGCAAGCTCTTCACGCGCTTCGGACAAGTCGACTCCGTTCCCGAGCGCAGAGGCGAGGGGACGGGGCTCGGCTTGGCCCTGTGCAAGGAGTTCGTCGAGGCGCAGGGCGGCTCCGTGGGCGCGGAAAGCGCCCTCGGGCGGGGCAGCGCCTTCCACCTGCAGCTCCCTCGCATTAAAGCGTAACATCCCTCTATGCCCTGGCGAAGACGCGCGCCGCTCTCCACGCCCGAGGACCGCTTCCTGCTCCTGCTCCTGAATAGGGGGCGCTCCCGCGGGGGGGATAAGGAGCTGGCGCGCGCGGCCGCGCGCGGGCTCGACTGGAAGCGCGTCGTGAGGGCGGACTTCGCGCGTCCCTTCCTGTGCGCGCGGGCGGGAGCGCCCGCGCCGGAAGGCGTGCCGGAGCGGGTGCGCTCGGCCGCCGAGGCCGCGCGCCTGCGCAACGCCCTGCTCAACGAGCGCCGGATACGGCTGATCGGCCGCATCGCCGGGACCCTGCGCGCGGCGGGAATCCCGGTGGTGTTCGTGAAGGGGGCCTCCGAGATCGTCCGCTTCTACGGCAGCGACGAGCACATGGGAGCCCGGACCATGGACGACGTGGACTTCTTCTGCGCGCCTGAGCGCGTGGACGAGGCGGATCGCGCCCTGCGGGCCGCCGGCCACGTCTGGTTCAGGAACTACGACAAGTACACCGCGGCGGAGCGCTGGCGCTCCGGCCAGTACGTCTATGGGCGCGGCCTGGAGCAGGTCGAGCTGCACTGGGAGCCGAGCAACACGGCGGAGGGCATGGCCGGCTACCCGGAGGGATTTTCCGCGAAGCTTCGGGCGTCCGCGGAGGCCGTCGAGCTGCGCGGGGCCGAGGTCCTCGTCCCGAGGCCGGAGATGATGCTCGCCTACCTCGTCTGCGCGGCGAGCAACCGCGGCGACAACGCGCTCCAGGTCTCGCGCCGCCGGGGAACGGGGCCTCTCTTCTCCTGGGACTCCTACTGCCAGGACCGCGCCCAGGACCTCCTCGAGGACGCGGGCCAGGTGCGCAGCGACGCCCAGCAGCTCGCCTTCTTGTTCCGGTTGCGCGCCTTCATGGACGCCTGCGGGAGCGCGTTGGACCCGCGCGCGGCCCGCCGCGCGTTGGATACCGTCCGCGATCGGCGCCTCCTGGACATCTACCTCGGTCTGGCCGCGCGCCTGCTGGAAGGGTGCCCGCCGCTCCTTTCGTCCGCGCCCTCCCTGGAGGAGCTCTTCCGCCGCAGGGCGGAGTTCATCGCGCGGGAGAAGAGAAAAGCCGTGCGCTACCGGATCGTGCGCGGCATCCCGAGACGCCTGGGCGCGGCGGCGGGAAGGGCGCTCGGCTTCGTCCGGCGCTTGGGCTCTTAACATGTGCGCGATCGCGGGCCAATATAGCTTCACGGGCCGTCCGGCGGACCGCCGCCTGGTGCGCGCGATGGCCCGGCGCATGGGTCTGCGCGGCCCGGACGGCGAGGGCTTCCATTTCCACGGGAGGACGGGCCTCGCGCACAAACGCCTGAGCATCCTGGACTTGGAGACCGGCGGCCAGCCGATGCGCCATCCCAGCGGGAGGTTCACGGTCGTCTGCAACGGCGAGATCTACAACTACCTCGAGCTCCGCGAGGAGCTCGAGGCGCAGGGCCACCGCTTCGAGACGCGCAGCGACACCGAGGTGATCCTTCACCTGTACGAGCGCTACGGCGCGGGCTGCCTCGAGCGCCTCGAGGGCATGTTCGCCTTCTGCCTGTACGACCAGCGGAAGGACGCCCTGCTCCTGGCGCGGGACCCGTTCGGGGTCAAGCCGCTCCACTACTATCACGACTCCGCGGCTTTCCTGTTCTCCTCGGAGCTCAAGGGCCTGTTCGCGTACGCCGGCCTGGACCGCTCCGTGGACGGCGAGGCGCTGCGGCAGTACTTCAATTTCCTCTACGTGCTGGAGCCTGGGTGCATCTTCAAGAACGTCCGCAAGGTCCCTCCGGGGCACTACCTGTGGGTGGACCGCGGCGGAGTCCGGCTCCGGCGCTACTACGACCCGAAGTTCTTCTCGGAGGGCGCCCGGCGCCCGGAGGGCCCCGGGGAACTGCGGGAGGCTCTCGCCGAGAGCGTGCGCCTGGCGTTGCGCAGCGACGTGCCGCTCGGGCTGTTCCTGAGCGGCGGGATCGACTCGAGCGCGGTGGCCGCGTTGGCGGCGCGGGAGCGCCCGCGTATGGATTCCTTCTCCGTCGCCTTCAGGGAGTCCCCGTACGACGAGCGGCGCTTCAGCCGCATGGTCGCGGCTC
>DATLOS010000490.1:0-5366 GCA_035536155.1 Elusimicrobiota bacterium | reverse complement strand
CGCCGCGCCCCTACTACACCCCCGCGCCTCAGCCGCCCGGCACGGCGGGCGGCCTGGTGGGCCCGGGCTTCGCGCCCCAACCCCCTGGCCCAGGCCTTCCGGCCTGGCGGTACGATCCTCGCGCGGCGAGCCTCGCCGCTTGGGTGCGGGCGGGCGCTCCGGCGCGGGCGGATCCGGATCGAGGAGCTGTTTGCCGCAGGTGCATCGAGGCGGCCGCGCGGTGGCCCGGCGTGACCGGGTGCCCGGAGCACCACACACGGCACACGGGCCCGTGATCGGCCCTTCGCGCCGGGCGTGACGCGGGCCGCGCCCGGCTCGCGAGCCCGCCGCGGGATTTGAAAACCCTGGCGGAGGGCAATGAGCGCGCCGCAGGGTTTCGCTTACTATCCGCGGGTCTTCGACGGGAAGGAGACCAAGGCTCTGCTCGGCTCGCTCCTCGCCGAAAAAGGCTGGGAGGGCGTGTCGGGCGCCCGGGGCGCCCGGCAAGTCCTCCAGTACGGGAAGCGCTACGTTTACTCCTCGCGGGGGCTCGGCGAGGCGCCTGCGCCGCCGGAACGCCTAGCGGGCCTCGTCCCTCTGGAGGACGGGTCGTGCTCCTGGGACCAGATAATCGTCAACCGCTACCTGTCCGGGCAGAAGATCACGCCGCACGTGGATAACGTGAAGCACTTCGGGGGGTGCGTCGCGTGCGTCAGCCTCGGGGCCGCCGCGGTCGTCACCTTCGCGACGCCCTCGGGACGGGTTGTATTCCGCCAGAAGGTCGAGGACGGCTCCTTGTATGTCATGACAGGGGACGCGCGGTACACGTATACGCACCAAGCGGATCCGCCGCAGGGCGAGATGCGGCTCTCCATCACCTTCCGTACCCTCGGCCCGGGCACCGAAGCGAGGGTGAGGAGCCCGGCACCAGGCCCGGCACCCGGGCCGGCCGCACAGCCGCCTCCGGACGATGATCCGATCTGGGCGGACTTCGGCCTCTGAAGGCACGCAAGCGTGTTTTTCGCGCCGCGCTTGTCGCGGCGCGGGCGGTTTTGAATCGCCGGGAAACTGGCAAATGGACCCGGAATTCCCGTTCTGCCTCGCGCCCGAACTCGAGCTCCTGGTCTGGGTGTTCGCGTTTCCGGGGGGTCCGTACGATCTCATGAACGCTCTGGATGCCCAATCGGAAGCCGAACGCGCGCAAGTGGAAGTGCTGTTCGCGACATGCGACTCGTGCGACGGCTTCGTGAACGTTCCTTCCGAAATCTGCGAGTGCGGTAGTGCGGTTTGCGACAATTGCGTGGTGAGCTGCTCGATCCGGGATTGGCTCGATATTTGCCTTCTTTGCAGCGTGTGCGGCGATGCGGTTTGCCCCGACTGCGTCCGCGTGTGCTTCGATTGCGCTCGCCAGGGCGACGACTATCCGGTCCACTGCGAGGTCTGCGCTCCGGAAGGGTTCGACGACGTCGGATGCGACCAACACACATGGTTCACGTGCGGCTCGCACGTGAGGCGGTGCGGAGAACCGCACAGCCCTTCCAGAGTACCCTGGGGCGGCTCGTTTTCTGATGAGCCGCGGCCCACCGCGACCGCGGTTTGGCAGGCAACGGGTTTGATTTGAATCGAATGGGCGGGGGCATAAACCATGATGGCGACTGTCTACACGCTGACCGGGGCCGGCCACGCCGCGCAAGGAACCGACCCGATGGGCCAGTTCCTCTGTGCGATTGGCGGGCTCCACACACTCGATGCCGTCCGAGCGAGCCTGACGAATCCGCCGGATCACATCGACCCCGAGGTCATGGCCCAGCACGCCGCGATCGCGACCGCGATAGAATCCTTTCTGGCGGATGCCATAGGGCTCGGGTACTTGACGCTCGGGGTGCCCAACGGCTTCATGGGGGGCTGACCGTTTTTGTGCCCCGCTTCGACCAATCGGCCCCGGTCGCTGCTCCGGGACAGCGCGAATGCAGCGGGCTGGCGTCGTCGGTCCGAGCCCGGACACGCGAGGCGGCCGACCGGTTTTGAACCTGTCTCGCGATGCCAAACATGTGGATGGACTGCGGCTCAAGCACCGAAATCGTCTGGGCGGCTCATCGTCTCGGACACGCCGACTTCCGGCATATGCGCATTCCGGTGCTCGCTGTTTGCTGTTGCATGCTGCACGCTACGGCCGGCCACCCCCCTTGCCTGTCACAGCCAGCGGCGGGCGATGCCGCGGCCGAGCCAGACCACACCGCTCCGCCAAGCGCTGGGCCACCGGTGCCCCGGCCCGCCCTCCAGACGACGACTAGCGCGCCCCCTCGGTCGGAAGGCGCGACGGCTTGGGCGCCTCGCGGGGGTGTCTCACCTGATCCGGCCGCCCCTGACCGCGCATCCGCGAGGCAGAGCGACCCGGAGGGAAGGCTGCGCGACGGGAAATCCTTCATTTGCGGGTGCGGCAAAGGCTTTGCCTCGAAACGGACACTTGGGCGCCACGCGGTGCCGCTCGGGCACCAAACTCCTTACCAGTTCGCGGCGTTCCGCTGCGCGAGCTGCGGCAAGCCCTTCTCGACCAACGGCCAGCGTGCCTGCCACGAGCGCACTCACAACCCGGCGAAGAGTCACGTTTGTCCCGATTGCGGCGGCCGCTTCGCCGAACGATACCAACTCGGGCGGCATGCTGTGCGGCTCGGGCACTCGACTGCCGGCCAGTTTACGACGTTCCGATGCGCGGTATGCCGCAAGCCTTTCCCGACGGGAGCTGAATGTCGCCGGCATGAGGGCTCCCATCGCCCCGAGAGCTCTCGCGTATGCCCTCAATGCGGCATGCGCTTCTTGCGACCGCACGCCCTGCGCCGGCATATCACCGCACGACACGCGCAAGATCCGGGGTTGGGAGGGAATTTGACGGCAAAACCAGGCCCGGGCGATCGCGAGAGCTCGGGGCCGTGACACCCTGCCCGTTTTTCCGTATCGGCGGCTGCCCGAACCGCCGAGGCCGTGCAGGGGTCAAGGCCTTCCGCGCAGAGCCGCGCTCCGGGGGAACCCCTGGAGTGGCCTCGGGCGGCGGATGAGCGGCGGCGCGCTCGCCGACACCTGGTAATCGACGGCACTGAGGCGCCAGCCGGGGCCCTGGACGACGGCGCGCCGCACCGTCAAGAGATTGATAAGGCTTTCCGCGCTCCCGTCGAGCGGCTCACCCTCCGGAGGGGCAGGACTCGGGCTGTCTGGCGATATGGGGGTTTCCGCCGGAGCGGGCCACGCGGCAGGGCCTTCGCGCGCAGAACTCCGGCCGTCTATGGGGACTCCCGCCGGAGCGAGCCACTCGGCGAGCCAGCCCGCGAGCTCCACGTGCCCTTGCGCCGCGGCCCGGCTCAAGATGTCGAGCCCGAGCGAGCGGGCGTCGGGCGCGGGGAGAATGGGCGAGGCCAACAGCCAGCATACGACCTCGAAGCGGCGGAGGCGGTACGCCCGGTTAATGGCTTGCCGAAAGGCGGACTGCGCTTCGGCCGATGACAGGGCAAGGCGCCCCGCCAACCAGCGTGCGATCCCGAGCTCGCCGTTCTCGCCGACATTCCTCAGCGCCCCGCGAATGTCGAACCGCTTGGTGGCTTGAGGGAGGCGACTGCTCAGCAGGTGCGCGACTCCGAGGTGGGCGCGCCCACAGGCCGCCCTCAACAAACCGCGGTGGGTCCGCGCGTCGCGGACCGTCGCGCGGTCGAGGGCTCGGCGGGCGACGGCGGCGCACCCGCTGTGGCAGGCGGAGCGCAGCTCGGCCCCACCACCGACCAGCGCCCGCCCGAATCGCGCGGCGAACCAGCGCGCGAGCCCCCAGCGCCGGCGCTGGAGAGCCGAACACACCACATCCTTGGGCTTGGCGCCCTCGTCGCGCACACCTGCCATCCTCTCGGCGGAAACCCCCCACTCCGCCGCAATCCAGCACATGAGGTCGAGGGGCGCCGATCCGCCGGCCCGGTTGAGGCGCGCCAGCGCGCCCGCCTGCAGGTGGCGCGCCTGCAGGACGAGTTGGCGCGCCTGCCAGCGCACGATGGCGGCATGCCCTCCCCTCCAGGAGTCTTCCAGGCGCGCGAGACAGTCCTCGCGCGCCTCGTTCATGGGGGGACCGTACCGTTCGGCGAGCCAGCGCGCGAGAGCGAAGTACCCTCGTGAACAGGCGATATTGAGGCTAGTCCGCGCGGCCGCGGCATCCGCGGATCGCGCGGCCAGCTTGCATACGATACCCCAGTGCCCGCGGGCGCTGGCCAAGGTCTGCGCGTGCTGGTCGGCGAGGAAGAGCCTGCCGCGCGCGGCGAGCCAGCCGGCCGCCCTCTGGAACCCGAGACAGCACGCGCCCGCCAGAGCCCCGTCGCGGAAATGCTGGCGAAAGACGCGGACGCCGCAGCGCCCGACCAGCCAGCGCACGGGACACAAGCTGCCGCGCGCGCTCGCCCACCACGTCTCCTCGACGAACTCGCACCGCGCGGCCGTCACGCTCGAGGGAGAGCGCACGACCAGCCAACACACTGTCGCCAGGTGCGCCCCCCAGGCGGCCCCGCGGAGCGCGAAAGAGCCGCGGGCTCGCGCGTCGGACCGCGTCAGGCCGAAGTGCTCGGCCAGCCAGCGGCCCACCTCGAGCCGCCCCGCAGCGCACGCCGCGCGGAAGGGGCGGCAGTCGCCGGCCCGCACGTTCGCGGGGGTCAGCCCGAAATGCCCGACGAGCCAGCGCGCCACCTCCAGGTGGCCCCGCCAGCAAACCTCGTCCAACAGGATACCAGCGCGCGTGTTGGCCGGTGTCAGCGAGAACAGGGCCGCCAGGCGGCGCGCTAGGCGCGCGGAGCCCTGCTCGCAAGCCGCGCGAAAACACACGGCCACCTCGTCGCGGGCCGCGGCGTAGGCGAACACCTCCAGCTGGAGGTCGGCCGGCAAGAGAAACGGGAACGCCGGGTCCATCGCTATGGCCGCCTAATACCCTTCAAACGCCGCCGATCTGCGGCCGGTCGGCGCGACTGCATTGAGTGGAGACCCCTCCACATTTTGCGGCGCAAAATGTGGAGGGAATGGGCGGTAGACGATTCCGAAAGGACAGAATAGCCTCTAGAGTAGGACTGGCCCCTCATTTTGCGCGCGGAATCTCCTCATTTTGCGCGCGGAATGTGGAGGAATCCTCGGTCTCGGTCCGACCCTGCCTCGCCCCTGCCTCGCCCCCGCCTCGCCCCCCGCCGCGATGGGCATGCGCTGACCCAGTCTCAGCGACGAAATAGCACAGTCACGCCATACCCCACCCCCTTGTCCTCGCCACGGAGCGGCACGGTCCGCCCATACCCCGCCTCTCGCCTCCGTGGCAGAGCGGTCCAGGGTCCGACCTTACCCCATCTCCGGGGCGGAGCGACCCAGGGCCCGCCGCA
>DATLOS010000489.1:0-6700 GCA_035536155.1 Elusimicrobiota bacterium | reverse complement strand
CCCATCGGATATTTGTGGCGCAGCAGCTCCCGCGCCCGCTGGACGGCGTCGTAGAGCCGTCGGCTTCCGCTGAAGCTGAAGTGGACGCGGGCGTTGGTCTGACTGTCCGCGGTCTTCCCGGACGCCGGCATTGGGGCCTCGGAGGCGCTGGAGGGGTCGGGTTCGCAAGCGTTCGAGTCGCCACCGCCACCGGCCGTCGACCCCGATTGCGCCCCCTCGGAGCCCATGGGCTGGCTCTTCCCGCATAAGAATAGTCCTCCGGAGTCCTGCGGCGCCGCAAGAGAATTGGGCGCGGACAGGACCCGCATGCTGTCAGGCACATCCGGACGGGGATAGAGCGCCGCCACCATGAGCTCGACGTCCCGGACCGTCTTGCCTTGCGCCTGTTCCAGCAGATATTCGCCGTTTTCTTCGTCCAAGTAGGAGCTCAGCAGGGCCAGCGCCTCCAGGTGAATGACTCCCTGCTCGAGCATATTGAGAACCTGGGGCCATCGCCACGCCAGTCGGGCGGCACGTATGCGTCGGAATGCCATCGCGGCCGAGAACCCGAGGGCCTGGGTGCAGTAGTTGAAAGTCGACGAATAACCCAGATCCAGGAATGCCCGCCTCCGATCGAATTCCATAAGGTAGCGGATAAACTCGACCGCCTGACTTCGTTCGGCCTCAGCCAAGGCCTTCAAGCGCTGCGCCAAGGCGCCGTCGCTGAGCCGTGCGGGGTCGCTCCCGCTCGATCCAAGCTCCATGAGCACCAGTACGCGCGCGGTGGGCAGAAAGTTCCCGAGATATTTCGGTTTTCGAACTATTGTTGACAATAGTTCGATTTCCGAAACATCTGCCCCGCGCGGGAACTGGCTACGGCCGGCGCGCCCCTGGAGCGCGCCGTCTTGCGGGTCCGCACGCCCCCGGGCATCGCGAGCAGTGGGCCTCGACCCGGTCGGCGAAGTCGAGCGTGTCGAGCCCGCACTGGATCTCGGCCGGCGAGTAGCGGCAGGAGCCCGGACGCTTCTCCTTGGAGCCGCAGGCGGACCGCACCTCGAGCCACTGGTAGCGCTCGACGGCGCGGCGTCCCGCGGGCATCGCCAGCGCGCGATCGATCGCGGGGCAGGGGCATTGCCGGGGCGGCTCCGGCGGCGCGGCGCACTTGGGAAAGGACGCCCGCAGGAACTTGTCGTGACAGGAGGCGAGCACCCGCCCGTCGCGGAGGAGCGGCACTTTCTCCCGCGCGGAGGCGTCCCGGCCGCTCGGCTCCCGCGAGGGCATGTCGGCCTTCTCGGGGCAGGCGTAGCGGTCGCGGCCCTCGCCGTCGAGACAGATATCGCCGCGTTTGTCGATGCTGCGGATCGTCCTGCCGACCTTCCACGTGACCTCGCGATTCTCCCAAGCCCCTTTATAGGCGCACTTGGCCTCGACGATATCGCGGCTGAGGCCGTGGTCGAAGACGCAGGTCACGGTGGCGAAGACCTTCTCCTGGAGGATCCCCGACCAGCGGTTTCCGGGGTCGGCGTCCTCGCACTCGCTCAAACAGGAGTTGAGCGCCGCCGGGTCTCCCTCGCCGTCGGGCTGCGTGCGCCGATCCGCCGGCGCGGCGGACGCCGCAAAGGCGCCGATCGCAAAGGCGAGCAGGAGAAGCCGGCGCGGCATGCCTACGCCAGCGCGCGAAAAGCCGCCGGCAGCGCCTCGATCACGTCGGAGGCGACCAAGGCGCGGGTCGTCTTGTCGCGCGCCGCGATGTCGGCGGCCAAGCCGTGCAGGCGGGCGCCGAGCGCGGCGGCGGAGAAGCCGTTGTCGCCCGGATCGTCGGCCAGGAACTGCGACCACAGCCCGGCGATCACGCCGGTCAGCACGTCGCCCGTGCCGCCCTTGGCCAGGCCCGCGTTTCCCGTGGAGTTGACGCGGGAGGTCTTCCCGTCCGAGATCACCGTGCGCGGGCCCTTGAGGAGGCAGACCGCGCCGAGCTCGCGCGCCAGCCGCGAGCAGGCGGCCTCCCGGTCGGCCTCGATCTCCGCTATCGAGCGGCGCGAGAGCCGCGCCATCTCCCCCGGATGCGGCGTGAGGACGCAGGGCGCGCCGCGCCGGGACAGGAGCCGGGAGAGCTCCTCGGTCGGCTGGAGCGCCAGCTGGTTCAAGGCGTCCGCGTCGAGCACCGCGGGCATGACCAGCGTTCCCAGGATCCCGACCACCGCGCGGGCGACCTCGGGGTGGGAGCCCAAGCCCGGCCCCATGGCCAGGACGCGAAAGTCCCGTTCCTTATTAAGAGCCTGCAGGCGGCCCGCGGCTTCGGCCCGCAGGGTCCCGGCCTCCGTCTCGGGGAGCGCGAAGGTCATCGCTTCCACGAGCTGCGCCGCGACGGCGGGCTGCTGGCTTTCGGGCACGGCGACGGTGGCCAGCCCGCAGCCGGCGCGAAGGGCGGCGCGGGCGCAGAGGACGGCGGCGCCGGTCATCCCGCGCGAGCCCGCCACGATCAAGACGTGGCCGAAACGGCCTTTGTGCGCGCCGGCCGGACGGGAGGGAAGGCGCAGGTCGGAGGGCTTCTTACTCGACCGTGACGCTCTTGGCAAGGTTCCTCGGCTGGTCGACGTCGCAGCCCAAGAGGTGCGCCACGTGGTACGCCAAGAGCTGGAGAGGCACCGCGTTGACGATCGGCGCCAGGTACTCGTTGGTCCTCGGCAGCGGCAGGATGAAATCGGCCTTGCCCTTGAGCCGGCCGTCGCCCTCCGTCGCCAGGGCGATCACGATCGCGCCCCGCGCCTTGGCCTCCTCGATGTTGCCCAGCATCTTGTCGAAGATGGAGGAGTCGGTCGCGATCGCCACGACGGGCATGGTCTCGTCGATGAGGGCGATGGGGCCGTGCTTCATCTCGCCCGCCGCGTAGCCTTCGGCGTGTATGTACGAAATCTCTTTGAGCTTGAGCGCGCCCTCGAGAGCCAGAGGGTAGTTTACGTGGCGGCCGATGTACAGGAAATCGCTTTTCTTGAAGAACTGCTTCGCGATCTCGAGCACCGGCTTGTCGAGCTCGAGCGCCTTCTGGATCAGGACCGGCAGACGCGAGAGCTCTTCCGCGAAAGCCCGGGCCTGCGCGTCCTTCAAAAATCCCCGCGCGATGCCCAGCTGGAGCGCGAAGACGGCCAGGGCGGTGAGCTGGCCGACGAAGGCCTTGGTCGAGGCCACGCCGAACTCGGGCCCGCAATGCGTGTAGAGGTTCGCGTCGGCGGCGCGGGTCAGGGCGGAGCCCACGCTGTTGCAGATCGCGAGGATCCGGGCCCCGTCCTCCTTGGCGAGCTTGACCGCCGCCAAGGTGTCGGCGGTCTCTCCCGACTGGCTGATGGCGAGGACCATCGTCCCGGGACGCAGGATGGGGGCGCGGTAGCGGAACTCCGAGGCCGGCTCGGCCTCGGCGGGGACCCCGGCGTAGCGCTCGATGAGGTAGCGTCCGATCAGGCCGGCGTGGTAGGCCGTGCCGCAGGCGAGAAGATGGACGCGGTCGATCTTCTTGAGCTCAGAGGCGGGCAGCGCCGGCTCGCTCGCCAGCCCCTCGCCCCCGCCCAGCGGATGCAGGCGGCCGAGCAAGGTGTCGGCGACGGTCTGGGGCTGCTCGTGGATCTCCTTGAGCATGAAGTGCCGGTAGCCGGCCTTCTCCGCCATGGCGCGGTCCCAGGAGATCGTCTGCGGCTTCTTCTCCAGCTTATGGCCGTCCAGGCGGAAGAAAGTCGCGCCGCCCTTGGAGAGGACCGCGAGCTCGCCGTCCTCGAGGAAGACGACCTTGCGGGTGTGCTCGAGGAAGGCGGGGACGTCGGAGGCCAGGAACATCTCCCCGTCGCCGAAGCCCACCACCAGCGGCGACGCCGTCTTCGCGGCGACGATCGTGCCGGGGGTCTCCGCCCAGAGGACGGCGACGGCGTAGGCGCCCTTCACCTCCTGGAACGCCCGCCGGGACGCCTCGAAGAGCATCGGCTCCTTCAGGTTCGGCGCGAAGCCCGTCTGGCCGGCGCCGAGCTCCTTGAGGTGCTCCTCCAAAAGGTGCGCGAGGACCTCGGTGTCGGTCTCCGACTTGAAGACGTGGCCCTTCGCCGAGAGCCGCTCCTTGATCTCGACGTAGTTCTCGACGATGCCGTTATGGATGACGACCAGCTTGCCGCCGCAGTCCGTGTGCGGGTGGGCGTTCTCCTCGGAAGGCCGCCCGTGGGTCGCCCAGCGGGAGTGGCCGACGCCGACGCTGCCCTTGGGCGCGCCCTGACGGAGCTTCTCCTCGAGGCGGCCGATCTTGCCCACGGCGCGCACCACGTCGAGGGCCTTGCCCCCGTCCGTGACGCAGATGCCGGCGGAGTCGTAGCCGCGGTACTCGAGGCGCTTGAGGCCGTCCATCAGGATGGGGACGGCCTCCCGGCCGCCCAGATACCCGATGATGCCGCACATGCCTCGAGACCCTCCCTACCGGGCGGAGACGATCAGCTTCTTCATCTCGGCGACCGCGTTCCGAAATCCCACGAAGACGGAGCGCGCCACGATGGAGAAGCCGATGTTGAGGCAGCCCATGTTCGGGATCTCCGCGATGGGCCCGACGTTGTGGTAATCGAGGCCGTGGCCCGCGTGGATGTCGAGCCCGAGCTCGTGCGCGAGATAGGCCGCGAGCTCCAGCTTCTCCAGCTCGGTCCGCTGCAGGTGCTTGCCCACGGTCTTGGCGTAGGCCGAGGTGCAGAGCTCGACGGCATCGGCGCCGACGTTGCGCGCCGTGCGCACGCTGACGGCGTCCGGATCGACGAAGAGGCTGACCTCGATGCCCGCCTTCTTGAGCTTGGCCACGGTGCGGCCGATGGACGCGGCGGCGCCGTTCTTGAGGTTCAAGCCGCCCTGCGTCGTGACCTCCTGCGCGCTCTCCGGGACGATGCAGATCGAGTCGGGCTTGATCTTGAGGCCGACGGCGATCATCGCCGGCGCGTTGGCCAGCTCCATGTGCAGGCCCGTCTTGGACATCTTGCGCAGGGCCTGGAGGTCCGCTTCCTGGATGTGGCGGCGGTCCTGGCGCAGGTGGGTGACGATGAGGTCCGCGCCCGCGCCGCGCGCGACGCGCGCCGCTACCACGGGATCGGGGTCGACCTCGCGCCGGGCCTGCCGCAGGGTCGCCACGTGGTCGATGTTCACGCCGAGCTTGAGTGCCATGGTCCGCTCCTTGAAAAGCGTCGCCCTAATGATACTACTTCTTCAAATCGGTTTCCTCGCGGAAGACCTTCGCCAGGTGATCGGAAAGCGCCCGCACCTCGGCCCCGTCGGGACCCTCGGCCAGGATCCTCAACAGCGGCTCGGTGCCCGAATAGCGGACGAACACGCGGCCCTTGCCCGCCAGGCGCTTCTCGCAGCGGCGGATCTCGGAGCGCGTGCGCGGCAGCTCCTCGAGCGGCACCCGGCGCTCCACCCGCACGTTTTTGAGGACCTGGGGGTAGGTCCGATAGAGGGACCGGAACGCGCTCATCCTCTTTTTCGAGCGCGCCAGGACCGCCAGGGTCTGCAGGGCGGTCGCGAGCCCGTCCCCGGTCGGCGCCAAGCGCCGGAAAACGATGTGCCCGGAGGCCTCGCCGCCCAAGGAGAGGCCCTCGGCGTCCAGCGCTTCCGTGACGTTCCGGTCGCCCACGGGCACCTGCCGGGTGCCGATGCCGTTCGCCTCGAGGAACCGGATCAGCCCCAGGTTGGACATGACGGTCAGGACCACGGCGCCGCCGCGCAGCAGGCCTTGGCGCTGCAGGTCCAGAGCCGCCATGGCGATGACGTAGTCGCCGTCCAGGAGCCGGCCTTTCTCGTCCGAGAAGACGGCGCGGTCCGCGTCGCCGTCGAGGGCGATCCCGCAGTCGGCGCCGCGCGCGACCACGGTCCGGCGCATCGCGTCCGTCTCCAGGGCACCGCAGCCCGCGTTGATGTTGTCCCCGTTCGGGGAGCAGCCCAGGGCGAAGACCTCGGCTCCCAGGGAGCGCAGGAGGCCCGGCGCGGTCATCGCGGCGGCGCCGTTTCCGGCGTCGAGGACGACCCGCAGTCCGCCGAAGTCGCAATCGGAAGGGATCGCGCTGCGCAGGAAGTCCAGATAGTCGCGGACGTCGCCGGGCCGGCGCTCCCAGACGGCGCCTCCCCGGTCCCGGGGTTCCACCCCGGAGTCGGGCATGCGCGCCTCGATGGCGTGCTCCACGGCCGGCGACGCCTTGTGGCCGGACGGCCCGAAGAACTTGATCCCGTTGAACTCGGGCGGGTTGTGGCTGGCGGAGATCACCACCCCGAAGAGGGCCCTTCGGCGGGCCGTTAGGTAAGCCACCGCCGGGGTCGTGGCCACGCCGACGTCGGCCACCGCGCAGCCGCCGCGCGCCAGGCCCTCGACCAGCCAGCGGGCGACGGTCGGGCCGGAGCGGCGGGTGTCCCGGCCCATAAAGACCTTCGGCGGGAGGCCGTCGTCGAGCACCCCGCGCGCCTCCATGAACACGCGCGCCGCGGCGAGGCCCAGGCGCCGGACCGAGTCCGCGCTCAGGACGCCCTGGCCCGGGATGCCGCGCACGCCGTCGGTGCCGAAGAGGCTCACGGCTTCACCCTGACGAAAACATCGAGAGCGCGCCGCGTCGCCGCGACGTCGTGCACGCGCACGCAGACGGCGCCGGCCTGCGCGGCGCGGCAGGCGGCGGCGAGCGAGCCCTCCAGCCGCTCCTCGGGCGCGCCGCCCAGGAAG
>DATLOS010000488.1:0-2787 GCA_035536155.1 Elusimicrobiota bacterium | reverse complement strand
CCGAATGGAGCGCGCGCTTGCGGGTCCTTCGGCTTTTCCCTGTCCCTCGTGCCGTTCATAGAATCGGCTTCATGAGCGCGTCTTTGGCTCGATTCCTCGCGGCTCTGCTGGTCGCCGCGCCCGCCGCGGCCGCGCCGGTCGTCTCCGGCGCGCGCTCCGCCGCGCCGTCCGGGCTCGCCGTTCCCGCGGGGAGCCTCTCGATCCCTGCCGGCGAGACGCCGGCGCTCGCGCCGCCGGAAGCTCTTTCCCTGCAGTCGGGGATCCCGGCCTCGGATCTCTCCGCGCCCGCGGCGCGGCTCTCCGAAGCCGCGCCGGCTCCCGTCTCCGCCGAGGCCGCGACGCCCGCGCTTGCCGCCGCCTCGCCGTCCTCGGCCAAGCCGGCGGCCGCGTCCGAGGAGGCCCGCCCGGAGCGGAGGCCCGAGCAGGCGCTGGGCGAGCTGACGGCGGCGCAGGGCCGCCTCGCCGATGCCGCCGGCGGCGGCCCCGGCGCCGCCAAGGCGCCCGCCGTCCTCGGCGCCCTCTACGACCACGGCCTCCTAGGCCCGGCCGGCGACGCGGTCGTGACTCGCCTCGAGGGAGACGCCCGCGCCGCCCTAGCCGCCAAGGAGGGCGGCCTGGCCCCCGCCGACGCCGCGCGCCGGGTTTGGGGCTGGATACAGGGTAATCAGGCCGTCCGGCTCGTCCCGCTCGCGCAATGGGCCGCCGAGCGGGCCAAGGACCGCAGCTTGCCCGCGGGCTGGTTCTGGGAGCATCTCGAGGCGGCCGCCGAGCTCACGAACCGCGTCTTGGACGGGCTCGGCCCCGAGGCCGACATCGCGGAGAGGATCGACCTCCGCTCCTTCAAGGTCCTCGTGCACGACGACTATCTGGGGACCCGCGAGGAAGCGCGCTCCCGCCTTCAGGCTCAAGGACGGCCCGACCTGCGGACGATCGGCGCGTTCAACCTCCTGGGGGAGAAGGTCCTCACCGAGGACGTCCTCTTGTACCCCGAGACCCGCCTCGAGGAGGTCGCCGCCGCCGTCCTGCACGAGACGCTCGCCGCCGGAGGCTCCCTCCACCAATGGGTCACGAGCTGGGTCCCCTACGTCACGGGCAAAGTCTTCCCGAACGCCGAGAACGCCATGGCCCAGTCTCACCTGGAGCACTGGGTCGAGAAGGCGCGCGCGTGGGCCGACTCCCGCCGCAAGGCCGCGGCCGCTCCCGAGGCGGAGGAGGATCCTTTCGACGCCCTCGTCATCCCGCTGGACCCGGCCTCTCTGGACATGAGCCATTACGTCGGCTTCGCCGACGGAAACGAGACGATAAAGATCCCATTCAAGGAAGCGCAGGTACACTTCAAGGCCGATCACGGCCTGCTCGCCGTGGGCGTCGCCGCCACGTCTTCCAAGACCAGCGCGCCCGACGCGCCGCGCGACATCCGCTTTTGGTGGAAGCCCGAGGGCGAGGGCGCGGAGTGGCAGTTCGTGCGCCTGGCCAACGCGGCCGCGCTGCGCGACGCGGCGATCCACGCCGCGTACGCCGATGAGGACGACATCGACCGCAAGAACACCGCGGGACCCGCGCTCTCCTACGAGCGCTTCGCGCGGGAGTACTTGCCCCGGATGGACCGCGTGGTCGAGGACTACGCGGCGCGCCACGACCCGGCGGACTCCTCGCTCTTCGTGCGCTCGGCCTACCTGGCCTTCCGCCACAATTTCGCGCGCCTTTCGGGGCTCGACCTGCCCGAGCTGAAGCTGCCCGAGCTCGAGCTCTAGATTTTCACCAGAAGCGCCAAGGTCGCGCGGTTCTCCGTGCCGCGCAGGTCCGGCGCGAAGCCCGTCACGAAGGATCCCGCGGCGCCCGTGTTTCCGCCCGGCGGGGTCATGCCGCCCGGCCCGGCGAAGTACGGGACGTTCGCGTGCCGGTGGTTGAGCTCGAGCCGCCAGGTGATGAACTCCTTGGGCATGTAGTCGAAGGTGACCGAGGAGTCCCAGGCGCGGAAGCGGTCTCCGGGCGCTTGCGAGAAGTACGGCGTGCCCGAAGCCGCCGTGGCCCCGTTGACCGGCGGCAGGAGCACCAGATAGCGCCCCGGGTTCGCGATCGCGCCCCCGCCCACCGTCAGGCCGAACAGGTCGTGATGGAACCACGTCCGGTTGTACAGCATGAAGCCCAGGAAATTCTGGTTCGCGCAGCGCACCCCGCCCCCACTCTCGCAGCCGGCGTCGAGAGTCAACGAGAACGCGGCCTTGTCGAGCGCGCGCCCGGGCGAGTCGTAGTATTTCACCTGCAGGCTGTCGTCCGTGTGGAAGCGCTGGCGCGCCGGCACGCCCGGCGTGTCGTGGCCCCAGTAGTTGTTCGAGAGCACGGATACCGCGCCGTTGGGGCGATAGAGCAGCTGCACCCCCAAGCCCGGGGACTCGTTGAGCATGCCGTAGGACTGCCAACCGTTGATCAGCCAGGGCTCGATCTTGAGATGCTCGGTGGGGAACATCTGCAGGCGCAGGCCGTTGAAGAACCACGGCGTGTTGGCGGAGACGTAGGACGGGGTGTAGGCCCAGTTGTCGAAGTTGTAGTAGCTGAAGAGCCCGACGTAGGACATGAAGATCCCGGCGTCGAGGTTGATCCCGTTCCAGACGTCCCAGTGATAGCCGCCGTAGGCCTCCGAAAGGTACCGATAGGCGTCATCCACGCCCCACTGGCCGCGCGAGGGACTCGCGTCGTTGCGGGGCGTCATCTTTGAATACATGCCCAGCTGCGTCATCACGCGCCCGCGCACGGCACCGTGGTGCAGGTCGCCGCCGATGCCGA
>DATLOS010000487.1:0-2418 GCA_035536155.1 Elusimicrobiota bacterium | reverse complement strand
GGGCGCGGCCGAGCCCGCAGTCGCTCGTCTCTTGATCGGAGCCGAAGGAGGCGAAGAGCCGCGGCTCGTGTCCCGGAAGGAGGCAGGCGCGATCGCCCGGCAGCGGGGAGTGCAAGACGAGCTCCTCCCGGTCCGGAGGGCATTTTTCGAGGAAGCGGTACTTGCCGCTGGGTCCCTTCATCAAGAACCGGGGCGGGTCCTTGCGGCAGGCGATGAGCTTGTCCCCGTCCAGGATGCGCTTGTAGCCCAGGGCCTCGCGGCAGAACACGCGCCCGTCCTCGTTCTCGGGCAGCTGCACGTCGTAGTCGGGCATGACGTCGGCGGCGCCCGCGGGGCGCGGGGCGAACGCGAGGGCCGCGAGAAAGCCCGCGGCGAGGAGAGTTCCCCTCATCGGACTTCCTCAATAGTGGCGCTTCGGGCCATGACTGTCAATGGGAGGGCGGCCGCCCGGGGGCTAATCCCGCGGGTGCAGGCTCCCCAGGAACGCGGTGAACGCGGGCTTAGCGGCGGCCACCGCGGCTTCCGGCCCGGTGAGCTTGAAGAACCAGCTGGCGCCGCGGAAGGGAAGCATCGCCGCGAGCAGCCTCTTGCCCGCCGAGGCTCCCTCGCCGGGGAAGTCCACGGCCACGGCCTCGCCCGCCGGGCTCGCCACGCGCGACGACCGCGCGGGAAGCTCCGCCTCCGGCAGGGGCGCCAGGCCGAACTGGCCGCGCCACCGGTTCACGTTGGCCAGCACGCCGCCCGCGTCGCCCGGGAAGGTGACGACCGAGAGCTCGGCCCCCCCGGGGACCTGGAAGCTCGCCGCGCGCATGCCCGAGCCGGGGAGCTCGGCCCAGCCCGCCGGCGTCTTCCAGTGCAAGGCGAGCTCGCCGGCCGGAGAGACCGCGGGGACCGGCGCCTGGGCGCCGACGGCGGGGTGCCCCGCCGGCAGGCCCGCCGGAGCCTCCGCGGCCGGCTTGGCCAGGCGATAAACCTGGATTTCCTCTTCTTTCCGGCAGGCCGCGGCGAGCAGAAGAAAGGCGGCGAGGAAGGCGCGTTGCATAATCCCGATTCTAGCAAAAGCGGCGGCGCGGAGCTATTTTTCCATGTTTTATCATCTTTTACCGCTGGCGTATCGTTCAGATATTGACAGGGCGGGGAGGCTCGGCTACACTATAATCTCGCCGAGAAAACCGCTTCGCCCGGCGGCGGCCCCCCCGACACGACACCACGAGGCAACGGAGCGCGGCAGCTTTCGAGCCGCGCATTGGGGGAGCCATTTCGGACGAGGAGAGCCAAGATGAAGCCCAAAGCCAAGGACGCCGCCGCCCGCGCCGCGATCCGCCTCACCGAGAACCAGGCCAAGGTGATCCGGGATAAGTACCTGCGCGACGCCGCCTCGGCCGAGGACTGGCTCTTGGGCGTGGCGCGCAACATCGCCCTGGCCGAGCTCCTCATCCACCCCGAGGCCGAGCGCTGGGGCGTCTACGAGGGCGTGCGCCGCTCTCCGCTCCCGATCCCCGCCGCGGCCAAGGGCCTCAAGGCGGGCGTCCTCTCGCTCCTCCACGAAGGCCTGGCCGAGTCGAGCGAGCGCGACGCCAACTTCGCCAAGCTCCTCGCCAACCTCGAGGCGGTCTCCCGCAAGGAGCCGCTGGCCGCGCGCCTGGTCGAGTCCTGGACCGCGCGCTTCTTCGCCTTGATGGGCTCGTGGGACTTCCTGCCCAACTCCCCCACCTTGATGAACGCCGGCCGCGAGCTCCAGCAGCTCTCCGCCTGCTACGTCCTGCCCGTGCCCGACTCGATCGAGGGCATCACCAAGGCCGTGACCGCCCAGTCCCTGATCCAGAAGTCCGGCGGCGGCACCGGCTTCGCCTTCAGCCGCATCCGCCCCAAGGGCGACATCGTGAAGAAGACCCAGGGCGTGGCGAGCGGCGCCCTCTCCTTCATGCAGATCTTCGACAAGATGACCGACGTGGTGAAGCAAGGCGGGACCCGCCGCGGCGCCAACATGGGCATCCTGCACTACACCCACCCCGAGATCATGGACTTCATCCTCATGAAGTCCCAGTCGGCGGTGATGGAGAACTTCAACGTCTCGGTGGCCATCGACGCCGCTTTCATGAAGGCGGTCGCCGACGACGCCGAGTACGACCTGATCAACCCGCGCACCCAGGAGCCCGCCGGCCGCCTGCGCGCGCGGCAGGTCTGGGACAAGATGGTCGAGCACGCCTGGAAGTCGGGCGACCCGGGCTACGTGGTGGTCGACCGCATCAACAACTCGGGCTCGAACCCGACGCCGGCGCTGGGCCAGATCGAGAGCACCAACCCCTGCGGCGAGCAGCCGCTCCTGCCCTGGGAGCCCTGCAACCTGGGGTCCTTGAACCTCGGCAACTTCGTGACCGGCCCCGTGGGCGAGGGCAGCTTCGACTTCAAGCGCCT
>DATLOS010000486.1:0-3246 GCA_035536155.1 Elusimicrobiota bacterium | reverse complement strand
CCGCGCGGGTGGAGCGGATGCTCGCGGACGTGGTGCGCGACGTCTCCGCCGCGATCGGTACGACCCCAGCGAACGTCTGGGCGAACTTCTCTCCGATGGCCGCCGTGCGGGAAGGAGACGGCGCCTCCTATCATCCGGTCGTGACGATACTCGCCAATCCGCGCCCGAAAGGTCTGGTGGACCGAGGCCTCGAAGCCGCGGCCAAAGCCGTCGCCGCCGGGCTCGGCGTCCCGCTCGAGAAAGTGTGGGTGAACTGGGCTACCCTTCCGCCCGGGCAGGTTTTCGCGGACGGCAAGATTACCTAAAGTATACGCATGATCCCGGCAAACCAGGCCCTCCAGCGCCTGAAGGACGGTAACCGCCGCTTCGCCGAGGCGATCGGCCGCGGCGAGCCGCCCCACGTGAGCCCCATGCGCCGCGGCGAGCTCCCCCAAACCCAGGAGCCCTTCGCCATCATCCTCGGCTGCGCGGACGCCCGCGTGCCCGCCGAGATCGTTTTCGACCAGGGCCTCGGCGATCTCTTCGTGATCCGCGTGGCCGGCAACATCGTCGCCCCCTCGCAGGTCGGCAGCGTGGAGTTCGCGGCGGCGCGCTTCAACACCCGCCTCGTCGTCGTGCTCGGGCACTCGCAGTGCGGGGCGATCGTCGCGGCCCTCGAGGAGCTGCGCAGCAACTCCCCGAGCCAGTCCCAGGGCCTCAACTCCATCGTGAGCCGGGTGCGCCCCAGCGTCGCGGCGCTTCTCAAGACCGACCTCGCCAAGGACGAGAAGGCTTTGATAAAGGAGTCGGTCCGGGCGAACGTGCGCGTGTCGGTGGACCATCTGCGCCACGGCTCGGAGATATTGGAAAAGCTGATCCGCGAGCAGGGCCTGCGCGTGGTCGGCGCGAAGTATTCCCTCGAGACCGGCCTGGTCGAATTTTTCGAGGAGTAGATGGGGAAGGGCCGGCTCGAGGCGTTTAGCGACGGGGTGATCGCGATCCTGATCACCATCATGGTTCTCGAGCTCAAAGTTCCCGTAGGCCGCAGCCTCGATGCGCTGACCCCGCTCATACCCGTGTTCCTGAGCTACGTCCTGAGCTTCGTCTACGTCGGGATTTATTGGAACAACCACCACCACATGCTGCACACGCTGGAGAAGGTCACCGGGCCGGTGCTGTGGGCGAACCTGCATCTCTTGTTCTGGATCTCGCTGATCCCGTTCACGACCGGGTGGATGGGCGCGAACCACTTCGCCCCGGTGCCGACGGCGCTTTACGGGGGCGTGCTCTTCATGGCCGGCGCCGCCTATTTTTTATTGGAACAGGCGATCATCGCCTCGCAAGGCCCGCACTCGCTGCTCAAGAAGGCGGTCGGCGACGACTGGAAGGGGAAGTCGTCGCCGGTGATCTATCTCGTCGCGATCGCGGCGGCGTCCAAAGCGCCGTGGCTGGCGCAGGCGCTCTACGTCTCGGTGGCCTTGCTGTGGCTGGTTCCCGATAGGCGCATCGAGCGGGCGCTGGCGGCGCGCCGGTGAAGCGAAAGGCGCCGGTGTACGTCATCGGCGGCTTGGCGCTTCTGGCGATCGGGTACTATCTGCTGATCGTCTCCTCGATTTTGTGGAACGCCTTCTTTAGCTGGCAGAACACGCCCGGGGCGCTGATTCCGGCGGGGACGGCGGGCTTGGCGGTCCCGCTGGGCGACGAGCGCATGCGCTGGACGCGGGGCGAGGCCGTGTTCGGGCACGAGCGCCTGGCGGACCGGAGCATGGGCCCGGAGAGGCCCTTTTACTTTTTCATGGCCGTCCCGCCGCGGCGGAATTACTTCATGCAGGGCGGCGGCTTCTCCAACCAGGGGCCGGCCTCGATCCAGGACGAGAGCTGGATGTTCCATAACCCCGACGGAAAGGGCGACGGGGAAGGACGGCTCGCCGTGCGCTTCGACGCCTTGAAGCATACCGTGGCGATCGGCGAGCAGACCTTCAAGCTCGCGGAGGGCAACCTGTTTTTCATCTGCTTGGACGAGCAGTGGCGCCCGCACGCCGAGCAGCTGTCGGACAAGGCCGACGACAAGGCCGCGGCGGAGTGGGTGCTCGGCGGGAAGATCACGGGCGACGAGCTGGCCCGGCTGGGCTGTTAGCGCCGGCGGGCGCGGTCGATGAGGCCGCGGTAGAAGGCCTCGTGCTGGGCGGCGACGGCCGTCGGGTCGTAAGCCTCCCGCACGAAGCGGGGCGCCCGGGTCCGCGCCTGGGCGTAGAATTCCGCGTCGCTCTCCATGCGGGCGACGTTCGCGGCCAATCCGGCGAAGTCGCCCGGCTCGGAGAGGAGGCCGGTGACGCCGTCTTCCACCGTCTCGGGGATGCCCATGGCGCGGTAGCCCGCGACCGGGACGCCCATGGCCTGCGCCTCCAGGGCGACCAGGCCGAGAGCCTCGTTCGTGGTCGGCACCAGGACGGCGTCCGACGCCGCGTACCACTCCCGCATCTCTATCCGGTCTTGCGGCGGGAGCCAGATCACGTCCCCCGACAGGCCGTGTTCCCGGATGTAGGCGCGCAGGCGCTCGGCGTAGGGCTCCTCCTTGCCGCTGATCTCGCCGGCGAGGATCAGGGCGAAGCGGTGCCCTGAGGCGTTGAGGACGCGGAGCGCCTCCAGGGCGTCGAGCTGGCCCTTGGTCGGCATGAAGCGGTGCGGGGCGAGCAGGACGAATCGGTTCGACAGGCCGTTGCGCGCGCGCAGGGTGCGCCGCGTGAGGTCCGAGACGGCGCCCGCGCGCCAGAAGTCGAGATCGAGGACGGGGCTCAGCACGGCCGTGTCCGGGGCCAGCTTTCCGGCCAAGGCGTGGCTCACCGCGGCGCGGGCGTCCAGCGCCCCGTGGGCGGCGACGGCCGCGGGCTGGCTCATCTGCGGGGAGAGGGTGTGCGCGAGGACCATGGTCGCGGCCCCGGACGGCGCGGCGGCCTCGGCGGCCATGCGGGCGATGTTCTCGAGGGGCGTCTGGAGCATGATCAGGCCGGGGCGGACCTCGGCGACGAGCTTGGCGAGGCGCTCGCGCAAAGGGCCTTCCCACGCGGCGAAGTCGGAGGCCAAGCCGGTGTAGCGCGCGGGGACGCTGCGCAACTCGCCCGCGCCGAACTTGCGGGTCTCGGTCCGCGCATAGGGGGCGTTGGTGGGCTGGAGCAGGTGGAGCGTGGCCGAGTTGCGCGACAGCAGCGACGCGGCCCATTGGTCGATGAAGGTGGTGACCCCGCTTTGCTTGCCGTAGTAATAGGA
>DATLOS010000485.1:0-10198 GCA_035536155.1 Elusimicrobiota bacterium | reverse complement strand
GCCGGACCCGCGTGCCCCCCTGGGCCGACACGGACGGCGGGCCTCCCGCGACGTCCATCAAAGACCGGCCGCAGCCGGGAACGCGCTGGCGCGCGGCGCGCTCCCAGGGCTCGAGCTCGGCGGCCTTGGGGCGGGACGGGGCCTGCGGAGACGGCGCGGGGCGGCCCAGGAACGCCGCCGTCGCCGCCAGGCCGGCGGCGAGCGCCGCCGCGATCGGCCAGCGCGCGCGCGGGGGCTTCGGATCCGGCGGCGCCTGGGCGGCGGCGCGCGCGCTCGCTTGCTCGCGCCGCGCGACGCGGGCGTCCGTGCGGGCCGCGACCGCGGCCGCGGCGTCGGGGAAGGCGCGCAGGAAGCGCCAGTTCTTGCGGTCGCGCGGCGGCTTCGCCTCCGGGCAAAGGAGGGTGTGCTCGTCGACCTCCGGGAAAGCGGCGATGTCGGAGGGCTCGAGGGGGCCCTGGAGGGCGCCGTCGCGGTGGAGCCAGTAGCGCATCTCCCCCGAGGATAGCAGGGACGGGCGCGCGCGCCAAGCCTCGCGTTTGATATCATAAGGCCAGCGGCCAATGGAAATCGGGATCGTCGGCCTTCCCAACGTCGGAAAATCGACCCTCTTCAATGCCCTCACCTCGGGGCACGCCGCGAGCTCCAATTATCCTTTCACCACCATCGAGCCGAACGTCGGGATCGTCCTCGTCCCCGACGGCCGTCTCAAGCGCCTGACGGAGCTCTTCCAGCCCAAGAAGACCACGCCCGCGGCCGTCCGCTTCGTGGACATCGCCGGTCTGGTGAAGGGCGCGGCGCAGGGGGAGGGCCTGGGCAACAAGTTCCTGGCCAACATCCGCGAGGTGGACGCCATCCTGCACCTGGTGCGCCTCTTCCGGGACCCGGACGTGGTCCACACCATGGGCTCCGTGGACCCCAAGCGCGACATCGAGGTCATCGAGATGGAGCTCATCCTCTCGGACCTCGCCAGCATCGAGAAGCAGTTCGAGAAGGTCTCGGGCAAGGCGCGCGCGGGCGACAAGCAGGCCCGCGCCGCGATGGACGTCTTGGAGAAGCTCAAGACCGGCCTGGCCGCCGGCAAGACGGCCCGCAGCCTGGGCCTTCCCGAGGCGGACATCAAGGACTTCTTCCTGCTCACCGCCAAGCCGGTCCTCTACGTGGGCAACACGGACGAGAAGCCCGACCCGGCCGTGCTGGCCGAGTTCGCCCGCACCGCCCAGGAGCGCGGCTCGGACTCGATCACGCTCTGCGGCAAGATGGAGGCCGAGATCTCGCAGCTCCCAGACGAGGACCGCGCGCCCTTCCTCGCCGATCTGGGCGTCGAGACCACGGGCCTCGAGCGCGTCATCGTCGCGGCCTACAAGCTCCTCGGCCTGCAGAGCTACTTCACCGCGGGCCCCGACGAGGTCCGGGCCTGGACCATCCGCACGGGCATGCGCGCGCCGCAGGCGGCGGGCGTCATCCACACCGATTTCGAGAAAGGCTTCATCCGCGCCGAGGTGTACCCGTACGCGGAGCTGGACAAGCACGGCTCGGAGGGCGCCCTGCGCGCGAAGGGCCTCATCCGCTCGGAAGGCAAGGAGTACGTGATGAAGGACGGCGATGTCTGCTTCTTCAAGTTCTCCAACTGAGGCGAAAGCCGTAGCGCCGCGCTGCCGACACTTCGGCGAGTGCGGAGGCTGCCGCTTGCAGGACATCTCCTACGAGGACCAGTTGGCCAAGAAGGCCCAAGTGGTCGAGGCGCTGGTGAAGCCGCTGGGCTGGACCGCGCCGGTCACGGTGCATCCCTCCCCGGACACGTGGTACTACCGCAACAAGATGGAGTTCTCTTTCCAGGACGTCTACCCGGCGCCGGCCGCCGGCGAGGACTACCTGCGCCTGGGCCTCAAGCAGCGCAACCGCTGGGACCGGGTGATGAACTTGGCCGAGTGCCATCTTCTCTCGCCCGAGGCCCCGAAGCTGCTCGACGCGGTCCACGCCTGGGCCCGGGAGGCCGGTCTCGCTCCCTACAACCTCCACCGCCAGGTCGGCTTCCTCCGGCACCTCGTGGTGCGCGAGGGCAAGAACACGGGGGAGAGGATGGTGAACCTCCTGACCAGCCCCGGGGAGCTCCCGGCGCGCGGCTTCGTGGAGGCGGTCAAGGCGGCCTATCCCGCGACCACGATCCTGCGCGGCGTGCACGCCGAGAAGTCCGACGTGGCGGTCTCCGACAAGGTCGAGATCCTCGACGGCCCGGGGACGATCCAGGAGAAGGTCCTGGGCAAATCTTTCCGCATCTCGCCGTACTCCTTCTTCCAGACCAACACCCGCGGCGCCGAGCTGCTGTACAGCCTCTTGCGCGAGCATCTCAAGGAGCTCGGGCCCAAGAACCTGCTCGACCTCTACTGCGGCGGGGGCGGCATCGCGCTCTCCGTGGCCGATCTCTGCGACCGGGTGATGGGCGTCGAGTCGGTCGCCTCGGCGGTCGAGGACGCGCGGCACAACGCCGCCCATAACAAGGTCGGCAACGCCGAGTTCATGGCCGCGAAGGTCGAGGAGCTCCTGCCGGCGCTCGCCTCCCAGTCGATCGAGGTGGACACCGTCATCGTCGACCCGCCCCGATCGGGCCTCCATCCCGCGGCGGTCGCCGCGCTCAAGGAGCTCGCGCCGACCTGGGTCCTCTACGTGTCCTGCAACCCGAAGGCGATGGCCGAGGACTTGCGGCGCTTGTCCGGCCAATACGACCTGCGCCACCTCCAGGTGGTGGACCTCTTCCCGCACACCGACCACCTCGAGGCGGTCGCCTTGCTCCGGGCCGTTTTTTAGCTTTAAGGGCTGACCGTAACGCTCAGCACGCAGCGCGTGCCGCTGGTGGCGAGGGTGATCGTGGCGCCCGTCGCCGTGGCCACTCCGTTGATGCAGTCCTGCACGTTGGTCGAGCTGCAGGAGCCGAGGGCGCCGGCGTCTGCGTCCAGGCAGGCGTGCGCCTGCGCCTGCACGCTGAGCGCCCTTCGCCGCGCCTGCTCCGAGCGCAGGGAGCGGCCGGTCATCATCGAGTCCCCGATCGCGAGGTTCAGGCACCACGTGAATATGAACGTGAGGAGCAGGATGGTTATGACGGCGTACACGAGGATGCTCCCCCGAGGGGAGCGCAGCCGCGCGAGGCCGAGGGCGGGGCGCGCGCTCATGTGGAGGGAGTCCGGGCCGCCGGCAGGGCGACCTGCGAGTCGCGCGAGATGTCGAGGGCCGGCTGCTTGCCGCGCGCGTCCAGGTGGACCGTGTAGGAAAGCTGCAGCAGGTTGCTGTCGTCTTCGGGGCGATAGAGGCTCAGGTCGACCGTCAGGCCCCGGTCCGGGTCGCCCGCGACCACGACGCCCCCGGCCGTGTTGCCGCAGTCGATGGCCGGCATGGCCCCGGTCCCCTCGTAGCGCAGCAGGCGGTCCTGGGCGTCCAGGCAGAAGTCCGTCCAGGCGACGGGCATAGTCGAGTCCAGCGGGTTGAGAGTGACGGGGTCGGTGTTGGCCCAGACGACCAAGCTCGACGTCCGGTCGCCCGCGGCGGGCGTCTGGATGTAGGTCGCCGGCGCCGTCCCGTCGCGCAGCGCCTTGCCGACCAAGGTCGCGCTCTCCTGGGCCAGGGAGGTCGTCAAGGTGAGGGCCTGCTCGTTGAGCATGTACGTCTGCAGGCTGGTCATCGCGGCGGCGATGATGGCAAATAGCGCGATGGCGACGAGGAGCTCGGGGAGGGTGAAGCCCGCGTCCCGCTTCCGGTGGGTCCTCATCGCGTGTTGCTGTGCCAGGTCACGTCGGCCGTTACGCTGCGCACGTCCTGGCCGTTGACGGTCACGGTGTAGCTCAGCGTGCCGTTGAAGGGCGCGGCTCGGCACGAGGCGGGCATCGCCTGGGTGCCGTCATGGGTGCCCACGTCCAAGGCCCAGCAGGAAGGGCAGCTGTCGCCGGGGAGATGCCACGCGATCGGGTGGGCGGGGTCGGTCGTGTCCGTGGGAGCGGTGGGGACCGCCGCCGTGAAGTAAGCGGGCTTGACGTAGCTGCGGAGCTCGTGGAGGACCGCGTCGGCGCAGAACGTCGCGCGCTCCCAGTTCTGCGTGGCCATTTGGTTGCGGGGAAGGCTCAGCATCGCCGCCATGAGCGAGGAAACGGCGATGGATAGGAGCAGCACCGCCGCCAAGGTCTCGACGAGCGTGGCGCCGCGCGACGGCGAACGGAAAGCCCGCGTCATTTATATATTTTGATGTCGTCCACGTGGACGATATAGCCGCCGAAGTGCTTCGAGGCGTTCCAGCCCGCGCTCTTGGTGCCCCAGGAGAGGATGCTGGTGTACGGATAGTCTCCGACGGGGAGCGAGAGCGTTCCCGTCAGGGTGAAAGGCGCGCAGTAGCACATCGGCGAATTCGCGGGGGTGGGCGTGATATCCGCCGGGTTGATGTAGCAGTCGCCTTCCTGGTCGGGCGCTAGGCTCAGGGTGAAGGTGCTCTGCTCGGCGGCGGGGCGGGTGCCGTCGAAGCGGGTCTGCAGCTTGAACACCGTGGACGCGGTGGGGCCGACGAAGGCCGTGGGCGCGGTGGGAGACGAGGGCAGGACCTCGCAGAGCCTGCCGACGGCCGAGTTGGTGTAGGTCCCGGCCGAGGTGATCTTGATCTTGCTCCGGAGGAAGATGTTGTAGTACCACAGCCGGCCCACCGTGACGGTGATCGGCTTGGTCCAGGCGTAGGAGTTGTTCGGCTGCAGGAAGTCGATGGAGCCTTGCGCGTAGATGTTCTCCGGCGTGTCGTCCAGCTGGATCCGGTACCACCACGTGCCGGGGTCGCTCGCGACCGCTCCGCTCGAGCTGGCGTAGTAGGTGTCGTTCTCCTTGCAGTACGCGAACGTCCCCGGGTCCGGCATGGTGACGTTCATGTCGGTGCGCAGTTTGTAGGGGATGAAGACCAGCTTCTTCGAGCGGACGGTATCGTAGACGCCGGACGGGGAAGGGTAGCTCGCCTCGAGCGTGAGCTTGTCGTCGGCGCGGGCGATCGCCGGGGCGGCGAACAAGAGCGCCGCCAAAATATGGAGCGGATTTTGCGGAAATATCCCCTTGGCCATAGGTCCCCCCCGGGCGTCATCCAATATTGCCCCGGGAAGGATGATATTACAAGGGTCTTTTAAGAGTGCGCGTTGGCCGTAGCCGGGGCGTGGGCGTGCGGCGCGGCGCCGTTCTTCTCGGGCTTGGCCTCGGCCGCCGGCTCCGGCGCCTTCTGCGGCTCGGGGTTGAGGTGGTCGATGTAGGTGTATTCCTGCATCACCGCCTCATAGCGGTCCAGAAGATCGACGCCCTCGCGTGGGGTGATCTTCCCGGCCTTGACCTGGGTCTCGACGGACGCCTTGAGCATCTTCACCAGCTCGAACTCGCCGTACTGGATCGAGGTGAGCACGTCGCGCACGGTCTGGCCGTGGATGATCTCCTCGACGTAGTAGCCGCCGGGCTCGCGGTCGTCCTCGAAGACGTGGACCTCGTTGACCCGGCCGAAGAGGTTGTGGATGTCGCCCATCGTCGCCTGGTAGGCGCCCATGAGGAAGATGCCGACGTAGTACGGCTTGCCGTCGAGGCGGTGCAGCGGCAGGGTCTGCTTGAGCTTCTTGCCGTAGGCGAACTGGTCGATCTTGCCGTCCGAGTCGCAGGTGATGTCCACCATCGAGGCCTTGCGCTCCGGCTCCTCGTTGAGGCGATGGAGCGGGACGATGGGGAAGATGTGGTTGATCGCCCAGCTGTCGGGCAGGGACTGGAACAGCGAGAAGTTGCACAGGTACTGGTCGTCGAGGGTCTTGGCCATCTCGTCCAAGTCCTCGGACTGGTACTTGGCCTTGGGCATGAGCTTCTGGGCTTCGAGGCAGAGGCGCCAGTAGAGGTTCTCCACCTTGGCGCGGTCCTCGAGCTCCAGATAGCCGAGCTTGAAGAGGGCGAAGGCCTCGTCCTTGCGCTGCTCGGCGTCGTGGTAGGCCTCGGAGAGGTTCTGCGGGTTGATCCCCTTGAGGATGTCGCGCATCTCGCGTACCACCTCGTGCTCGTCGGGAGACTCCTGGAGCTCGATGGGCAGGGACCCGGCCTCGATCGAGCCGAAGATGTTGACCACGAGGAGGGAGTGGTGCGCCACCAAGGAGCGTCCGGACTCGGTCACGATGTGCGGCTCCGGGACCTTCTCCTGGCGGCAGACCTCCTGGATGCCGTACACCACGCCGCCGACGTACTCCTTGATGGTGTAGTTCATCGAGCTGTCGGAGGCGGTGTGGGTGCCGTCGTAGTCCACGCCCAAGCCGCCGCCGCAGTCCAGGTACTCGACGCCGACCTTCATCTTGCGCAGCTTCGCGTAGACGCGGGCGCCTTCCTTCACGGCGTCCTTGATGGTCTGGATCTCGGTGACCTGGGAGCCGATGTGGAAATGGAGGAGCTTCACGCAGTCGGCCAGGCCCTCGGCGCGCAGGCGGCGCACCGCGGCCAGGATCTCGGGCGTGGTGAGGCCGAACTTGGCGGCGTGGCCCGTCGAGGTCTTCCACTTGCCGCTGCCGCGGGTCTCGAGCTTGGAGCGCAGGCCGATCAGCGGCCGCACCCCGATCTCCTTCGCCGCTTTCAAAAGCATGTCGAGCTCGGAGAGCTTCTCGATGACGACGATGACCTTCTTTCCGAGCTTGAGCCCGACCATCGCCAGCTTCATCATCGACTCGTCCTTGTAGCCGTTGACGATGGTGAGCTGCTCGGGGCCGTTCATGGCGAGGACGACCATGAGCTCGCCCTTGCTGCCGGCCTCGAGGCCGTACTGGTAGGGCTCGCCGGCGTCGTGGATCTCCTCGACGACCTCGCGCAGCTGGTTGACCTTGATCGGGTAGACGCCGTAGTAGCGCCCCTGGTACTTGTGGTCCTCGATGGTCTTCTTGAACTCCTCGTTCAAGATCGCCACGCGGTGGCGCAGCAGGTCCTGGAAGCGCAGGAGGATGGGGAGCTTGATGCCGCGGGCGAGGACGTCGTCCAAGACGCGCTTGATGTCGATCGACTCCTCTTTCGAGCGCCGGGGGTGGAGCACGAGGTGGCCCTGCTCGTTGACGCCGAAATACTTGAGGCCCCAGCCCTTCAGGTTGTACAGCGACGCGGAGTCTTCGATCGTCCAGTTTTTTGCCATGTTCGACGTAAATTATCGTCTATTTCCGACGAGAATGCAATTTATCTCCGAGGGAACATCCGCTGCGGCGCGAACGCCCAGAGCGCGAGGACCAGGCCGATCATCACGGCGGCGGACACCCAGAGCGCGGAGGAGAGGCTCAGCGCGACGAACAAGGCGGAGAGCGCGAAGATGAACGCGGCGTTGAAGCCCTTCACCGCCAGCTTGGAGAACCCCGTGACGCGGGCGGAGACGCCGAGGCGCAGGAGCAGCTCCTGGCGGAAATGGCGCGAGCCCAGGCGCGCGGGCGTGAGCAGGGCGTTGAAGAGGACGCTGGCCCCGGCCGCGAGCAGGACGGCGGTCCAGAGGTAGCCCGCGGAAGACAGCGCGTTGGCGACGGGCAGCAGGAGCAGCGCGGCCGTGGCGAGGAAGGTGAACGGGAAGATCATGCCGTACGCGCGGCGCTCGTCGGCCTCGTCCGCGGGGGCTTTCCAGCGCTCCCGCATCCAGCGGGAGGCCGCGACCGCGCCCAGCTTGCCCACGGCGTAGAGGAGGGCGGTGTAGAGCGCGGCCCAGGCGGCGCCCGTGCCCAGCGCGGCGGCGAGGACCTTGGCCGCGAAGAGATCGAGGATGACCAGGGGCAGCGCGTCCTCGATGGATTGCTCCAGGGTGAACGCGAGGATGGCGGTGCGCACGCGGACGTCGTCGCGCACCACGACCAAGCCTTCCTTGAAAGTCTTCCAGGCCAGGCTGAGCTCCCGCGCGATCGCGCCCTCGCCGCGGGGCCGGGCGGGCGGAGCGGGCAGGTAGCGCAAGTAGTGGTAGATCGCCCAGGCCGCGGGAAGCGCAAAGGCCAGCGCCATGATCGCGACGAGGCCCCACGCGACCGAGCCCAGCAGCGACGCGGCGGCGATGCTCAGAAGAGCGACGAGGATGGGGAACACGATCCGGCTCCAGGACTTGAACGCCTCGTCGCGCGCGTTGTAGCGGTTGCGCAGGGCGGGGTCGATGGGGAGGCCGTACTGCTTGGCGATGAGGTTCATGCCGACCATGTCGAGATTGACCAAGGTGTTGAAGGCGACGACCACACCGTCGAGCGCCATCAAGCCGAAGAGGACGGCGGAGAATATCGATCCCGGGCCCAGCGCCAGCAGGCTCAGGGGAATCAGCGCGGACCAGATCAGGACGCGGGAGGCGAGCGCCGCGACCAGCACCTTGCGCACGGGAAGATGCTCGACCAGGGCCCCGACGAACGGGCCGCTCAGCCCGAGCGCGCCGGCGTAGCCCAGGCGGCCGCGGCCCGTCCCGGCGACGCCGCCCAAGGTGCGCATCACGACCCCGAACAAGGGATAGTACAGGGCGATGATCACCGAGACGCCCATCTCGGCGCGGAAGTAGCCCTCCCAGATCCGATGGGCCTCCTCCGGCGTCCAATCGCCCGCGGGGTCGTGCGAGTAGAGCCCGCTTTGGACGCGGACGACCCCGTCGTCGCCGCGGATGGAGATGCGCAGGCGCGAGAGCGCGTCCTTGGCGTGCTCCCAGGCGGCGTCGTGGGAGTCCCCGGCCGCCATCAAGTAGCCGAAGATCTGGTCCTCGTCGGCGTCCTCCGGCGTGGCGATGCGGTCGCCGGGCTTGACGCCGAGGTGGAAGCCGACCACGTCGGCCAGGCGCGCGACGTCTTCGGCGCCCTCGATGGAGACGATCTCGCCGCTGTAGCGCGGCCGGATCTTGCGCGATTCGATCACCGCGTAGTTCGCGCGCCCGGGCGCGGCGAGCGGGGCGCCGACCGCCGCGCGCATGCCCTGCTCGATGAGGCTCAGGCCGGAGAGCTTCATGTAGAGAGGCCAGGTGTTGCCCCCGCCCATGCGCGGATTGACCTCGACGAGCTTGGGTCCGTCGGGGGTGAGGATCATCTCCACGTGGAAGTTGCCGCGCGTGAGCCCCAGGGCGGCCAGGGCCTTGAGCGCCGCGCGGATCAGCTCGCGCTGCCGTCCCTCCGGGAGCCTCGAGGGCGCCGTGTAGCCCTTCTCGCCCTTGTGCGGCGCGTCGGCGGGCGGGTTGTCCTGGACCATGGCGAGGCCGTCGCCGTCGCCCAGGACGATCTCCACGTCGACCTCGGGCCCCTCGAGCTGGAGCTCCATCATGTAGCCCGCGAAGGCGCTTTGGGAGAGCACCCATTCCTGCGCGGAGGCCCCGGCCCGTCCGCGGGTCTGGATGTCGGCCATGCCCTGGAAAGCCCGGCGCGCCTCCTCCGGGGAGGCGATGTCGGTCCGCACCCCGATCTTGGCCGCGCCGACCACCGGCTTGAGGACGACTTTCGCGCCCGGGCGCCCTCCGGTGACGCGGGCGAAGGCCGCGGCGGCGGCTTCGGCGCTCGTCACGCGCTCGAACGGGGCCGAGACCTCCGGCGCCGCGGCGGCCAGCTTCTCGCGGGCGAGCGCCTTGTCGTTGGCGCCGCGCACGGCCTCATAGGAATTGCCCGGGACGGCGGGCTCGCGGCGGCGGAGGGCGTCGGTGATCTTGGCCGCGGTCTCGACGAAATCGTGGTAGAAGACGGCCACGCCGTGGATGGGAGAGGACTCGGCGAAGCGGGCGACCGCGTCGACCACGGCCTGGACGGCCTCCGGCCGGCTGTCGTTGAGCGGGGCGGGGATGAAGTCCGCCTCGGCCAATTTCTCCGCGGGAGGGCGGTTCGCCGGCTCCTCGACGAGGACCAACCGCATCCCCAACTCCCGCGCGACGCGCAGCGGCTCGTCGAGCAGGAAGTCCCGCCCGGAGGAGGCGGCTCCGACGAGAAGGATGGTCTTCCCGGCGCCGTCGTAGAGGCTTCCCAGCGCGCCGTCGGGAGCGGCGCCGGAATGGATCCGGTACAGCGGCCCGCGCTTGTCCAAGAGCGGAGCGAGGGAGGAGGAGTCCGAGGCCGGCCGCTCGTCTTGCCGGCTCTCCGGCGTCGAGGAACTCGCGGCGGTGTCCGCGGCGCGCGCCGGCTCCCGGGGCGCGGGGCGGGTGTCCGCCGGCGCGGGGACGTCCGTCGAGGATTCTCGCGCGGCCAACGCCGTGCCCTCGGGC
>DATLOS010000484.1:0-3173 GCA_035536155.1 Elusimicrobiota bacterium | reverse complement strand
TAGATCTTGTTGGCGAGCTTGTCCGAGATGCCGTTCTTGTCGCAGCCCTTCACGAAGTGGCCGCGCTGCTTCTCCATCTCCTCCGGGATCTTCTTGCCCATGGCCTTGCGCAGGCCGTCGGCCTCGCCCGGCGTGAAGCCGGCGAGGCTCTTGGAGATCTCCATGACCTGCTCTTGGTATACGATGCAGCCGTAGGTGTCCTTCAGGACCGGCTCGAGCAGGGGATGGTCGTACTTCACCTTCTTGCCGTGCTTGCGCTCGACGAACAAATCCAGCATGCCGCTCTGCATCGGGCCGGGACGATACAGCGCGATCACGGCGGAGATGTCCTCGAAAGTGGTGGGCTTGAGACGGCGCAGGAGCTCGCGCATGCCCTCGGAGTCGAGCTGGAACACGCCCAGGGCCTTGCCCGACGCCAGCATCTCGAAGGACTTCTTGTCGTCGGCGGGGACCTTGGTCACGTCGAAGTCCTTGTCGTGGCGGGCGCGCACCAGGGCCACCGCGTTCTGGATCACGGACAAGTTGCGCAGGCCGAGGAAGTCCATCTTCAGCAGGCCCAAGGACGGCAGGACGTCGCCGTCGTACTGCGTGGTGACCACGTCGGAATTGGTGCCCTTCGACAGGGGGGCGTACTGGACGACGGGGCCGTTGGTGATCACGATGCCGGCGGCGTGCACGCCGGTGTGGCGCTTGAGGCCCTCGAGCCGGCCGGCGAGGTCCAAGAGCTTCTTCGTCTCCGGCTCCTTCGCCGCGGCGGCCAGCTCGGGGACGCCCTCCATGGCCTGGTGGATGGTGGCGTTGAAGGGGATGAGCTTGGCCAGCTTGTCCACCTCGGAAAGAGGGATTCCGAGCACGCGGCCCACGTCGCGGATGGCCAGACGCGCTTTCAAGGAGCCGAAGGTGATGATCTGGGCCCCGGTGTCGGCGCCGTATTTCTTCCTCACGTACTCGATCACCTGCTCGCGGCCGCGGTCGGAGAAGTCGATGTCCAGGTCGGGCATGGACTTGCGGTCCGGGTTGAGGAAGCGCTCGAAGAGGAGCTTGTGCTGGATGGGGTCGACGGTGGTGATGTCGAGCGAGTAGGACACCAAGGACCCCGCGCCGGAGCCGCGGCCCGGGCCGACGGGCACGCCCGAGGTCTTGGCGTAGTGGATGAAGTCCCAGACGATCAGGAAGTAGCCGGAGAATCCCATCTTCTTGATCACGGAAAGCTCGAAGTCGAGCCGCTTGAGGTACGCCTCCTGCTTGTCCACGCCGAGGCGCGCCAAGCCCTTGCGGCAGAGCTCCTCCAGGTAGCTGTCCTGGCTCTCGCCCTCGGGCACCGGGAAGACGGGGAGCATCGACTGCCCCATGGGGATGGTCACGTTGCACATCTCGGCGATCTTCATCGTGTTCGAGATCGCCTCGGGCGCGAAGTGGAAGATCTTGGCC
The DNA here is from genome assembly GCA_035536155.1 of Elusimicrobiota bacterium. Classification (GTDB taxonomy): domain Bacteria; phylum Elusimicrobiota; class Elusimicrobia; order UBA1565; family UBA1565; genus DATLOS01. Next base: position 1,742 of record DATLOS010000484.1, on the reverse strand, counting down.
ATCTCCGCCGGCGTCTTGTAGTAGAACTCGTGGCTCTCGAAGCGCAGGCGCTGGAGGTCCGAGATGAGCTTGCCCGTGGAGATGCACACGCGCGCGTCGTGGGCGACGTGGTCCTCCTTGCGCGCGTAGTGGCAGTCGTTGGTGGCGACCAAGGGGAGCTTGGTCTTCTCGTGGATCTCGAGGAGCGCCTGGGTCACCTGGCGCTGCTTGTCGATGCCGTGGTCCATGAGCTCGAGATAGAAGGAGCCGGGCTCGAGGAGATCGCGGTACTCCATCACCAGCTTGGTGGCGCCCTTCAAGTCGCCGGCGGTGATGAGCTGGGAGATCTCGCTCTTCAAGCAGCCGGAGAGGACGATCAGGCCCTTCGAGTGCTCGGCCAGGAGCTTCTTGTCGATGCGCGGGTCGTAGTAATAGCCCTCGAGAAATCCCTTCGAGGAGAGCGCCATCAAATTCTGGTAGCCCTCGTAGGTCCGCGCCAGGACGGTGAGGTGGCAGTTCTCTTTCTGAGAGTGGCCGCGGTCGAAGCGCGTGCCCTTGGCCAGGTACATCTCGCAGCCCAGGATCGGCTTGATGCCGACCTTGCGGCACTGGGTGTAGAACTCGACTAGGCCGTAGAGGTTTCCGTGGTCGGTGACGGCGAGGGCCTTGGTCCCCTCCTTGGCCAGGTGCTGGAGGAGATCGGAGGGCTCTCCCTTGTGCCCGGAGATGCGCGTGGTGCCGTCCAGCAGCGAGTACTCCGAGTGGTTGTGGAGGTGGACGAAGTCGACGGTCCCGGCGCTCATGATATAATCCCGCCGTGAAGAAGCTCGCGGAGACCTTCGTGCGCGGCCGGACGGTCTACCGCGGCCGCGCCGTGAACTTCGTCGTCGACGAGGTGCGCCTGCCCGACGGAAAGCGCGCGACCCGCGAGTACATGGACCACCCGGGCGCGGTCGCCGTCGTCCCTTTTCTCGACGGGGAGACGATCGTTTTGGTGCGCCAGTACCGCCATCCGGTCGGCCAAGTGACCTACGAGATCCCCGCCGGCAAGCTCGACAAGGGGGAGAGGCCGCTGCCCTGCCTGCGCCGCGAGCTGCGCGAGGAGACCGGGTACACGGCGGGCAAGATCACGCCCATCCTCGAGTACTGGCCCACGCCCGCGTTCGCCAACGAGCTCATCCGGATATACCGCGCGGAGCGGCTTAAGCCCGGAAAGGTGTCGCCCGACGACGACGAGTTCATCGAGGCGGAGGCCGTCCCGCTCCGGCGCGCGCTCGATTGGGTTTTCAGCGGCCGCATCCGCGACTCCAAGACCGTGATCGCTCTCCTGGCCTGCGCGCTCGACGGGAACGGCAGGAAAAGAACGGCTAAAAAATTGTAGCAAACATGAACCTCGAGGAGATACCGTCCTGGCTCCCGTTCTTGAAGCGCGTCCCGCTCTTCAAGGACCTCATGGACGAGGACCTGCAGAAGGTGGCGGTCCTCCTCAAGCCGCTTTCCTTGCCGCGCGGCGCCTCCCTCTTCCAGCAGGGCGACACCGGGGACGCCTTCTATATCGTGACCTCGGGCCAGGTCCACCGGGTCGTAGAGCGCAACGGCGTGCGCGCCGTGGCCGGCTTCCTGGGCCGCGGCGACACCTTGGGCGAGCTCTCGCTCATGACCGGCGAGCCGCGCGCCTACACCGCCTTCCTCGACGCGACCAGCGAGTTCCTGGTCCTCTCCAAGGCCGACTTCACCGCGGTCCTGCGCTCGAACCCCAACAT
>DATLOS010000483.1:0-4129 GCA_035536155.1 Elusimicrobiota bacterium | reverse complement strand
CGTCCAGCGGTTGCAGGGCTGGGTGACCGCGCTCGCGTCCAAGACGAGGTACGGCGGCGGAGGAAAAGGCTTGGCCACCCGCTTCGCCGGTCCCGCGGCCCGCGGCGGCTTCGACATGGGCGCCGCGCCCTTGTAGAGCTCCAGGGAGCGGATCACCTCGTCGATCGCCTGCGCGTCCATCGCGGGCGCCGGCATGGAGACCTCCGGGCCCGAGGGCCCGCGTCCGCGGATGGTGATCTCCTGGGAGAGGACCGCGTCGTTCTTGCCGTCCTTGGCGAGCGCCAGCGCGGCAAGGAGAACGGCGATGGAGGCCGCGGGCATGCGCTAGCGCCCGTGCGGCTCGATGGCCAAGGACAGGGCCCGCGCCCCGCCCTTCTTCGCCGCGAGGATGAGCTTCTGGACTTCCCGATAGGGAACGCTCCGGTCCACGCGCAGGACCACGGGCGCGTCGGGCTTCTTCGCCAGCTCGCGCGACAGCGCCTCCGGCAGGCCCTCCCGGTCCACGACGGCCGAGCCCACCGCGAGCTTGAGCTCCTTGGTGCAGGTCACGGTGACCCCGTCGTCCTTGCCCGACTCGCCCGTGGCGCGCGGGAGGTCGACGGGATCGCTGGGATAGGAGAGCATGGGCGCGGTCACGAAGAGGATCACCAGGAGCACCAAGGAGATGTCGATGACGGGGATGATGTTCACCTCCGTCACCGGCTCGGCCTGGGACTCTCCGCTGCGCAGGCGCAGGAGGGCGTAGGCCATCAGAGCTCCCCGATCCAGCCGCGGCGCGGCGGCGCCGGCCGGGCGGCCGGCGCGGCCGCCGGCGCCGGCGCGGCTTCCTCCGTCTGCACGAGGGCCGCGCTCGACGCCCCGCAGTCCTTGAGCATCTCCAGCATGTTCACGACCTTCCCGTGCGGGACGTCGGGCTGGGGCGCCAGGAAGACCTTCCGGTCGGAGCGGCGCGCGAGCTCCCCGCGCATGTAGCCCATGAACTCGCCCGGGCCCGCGAAGGTCTTCTCGCCCACGGAGATCCCTGCCTGGGAGAGGCCCACCACGAGGACGAGCTCGGGCGGCTTCTCCGGCGCCGGCGCCGTCTCGACGGAGGGCTCGGGCGGGGCGGCGGCGTCCTTCGCCGCGGTCTGGATGCGCAGGAGGTCCTGGGTCATCATCGGCGAGAGGGTGAGCAGGATGATCAGCAGGACCAAGGAGACGTCGGCCAAGGGCACGACGTTGACCTCGGAGATCTCCTTGGCCTCCTCGGCGGCGTGAAACGGGCTTCCAGCCACCGCGCTATCCCGGGTGGACTTCCGCGAGGAGGTGCGCCAGCTCGAAGATCCACAGGTCCACGGTGTTCATGCGGTGGCGCACGGTCAAGGTGAAGTAGTTGTAGAGGACGGCGCTGAACACCGCGACGCCGATGCCGGTGGCCGTCGCCACCAGCGCCTCGGAGATGCCGGCCGCGACGACCGCGGGCCCGCCGGCGCCGGCTTGAGCCAGGTCGTGGAAGGCGCGCATGATGCCCAGCACCGTGCCCATCAGTCCGATGAGCGGCGCGATGAAGCTCGCCGTGCCGAAGAGGCCGACCCGCTTCGACAGGTCCATCTGCATCTTCTGGCGGTAGAACTGGAAGGCCTCGATCAAGGTCTCGGTCGAGGGCTCGTGCAGATGCAGCAGGCGCGACAGCGCCTCGGCCATGACGATGCCGGGCGACTGCTTGAGCACGCGCAAGGCTCCGTTGCGGTCTCCCTCGGAGAGGCACAGCCGCACCCGGTCCCACATCTGCTCCGGGAGCTTCTGGACGACCCAAAAGACGTAGAGGCGCTCGAGGGCTTGGCCCACCACGGCGATTGATAAGAGGAAGAGGATGGGCATGGCGATGCTGGTGCGCATCATCTGCCCGAGGGTCATGCTCTCCATTCCCGCCAAGTATAGCGGCCTTGGAAATCTCCGCAAGGCCGCGGAGGTTACTCGCCGGAAGAGCGAATCTCGATGAAGCTCACCGTCCCGCGCTCGCGGGCCGGGCGCCGCCGGAAGGTCGGCTTCTCGAAGCGCTTGAGGCCGCCCTCCGGCTCGGGCTTCTCCTCTTCGAGCGGGCTCCGGGACGAATAGTAGCGGTCGGGCTCGGACGGGGCGGCCGAAGGCGTCGGCTCGGCGGCGGGCTCCGTGGGATATTCCTGGGCCTGGCTCCGCGCGCCGCCTCCGCTCATCGCCGCGAGCCGGGTCCGCGCCGCGTCGCCGGCGGCGCCCGACGCCAGGCGGGCGACCTCCTCGTAGAGCGGCTTCGCGCGGCGGGCTTTTCCGGCCACCTCGTAGAGCAGGCCGAGCCGGACCAGGCCGTTCAAGCGCTGCGCGTCCTCGCGTGGACGCAGGGGCACGAGCTTCTCGTAGGCCGAGCGCGCCTTGTCCCGGCGCTTCATGCGCTCGTAGCAGCGGCCCATCGCGAGCAGGGCCTGGGCGCGGCGCTCGGGCTCCGAGACCCGGCCGTACGCCTCGGCCGCGGGGCCGTAGCGCCCGTGCGCCTCGCGCAGCTGGGCGACCTCGAGCCAGACCCAGGACGCCCGCGGGTACGCCGGAAAGCGCGTGAGGAGCTGCTCGTAGGTCACCAAGGCGCTGCCCTTGTGGCCGGCCTTCTCGAATGCCAGCGCCCGGTTGAACAGGGCGTCGGCCGCCATCGTCCCGGAGCCGCTCTGGACCTTGCCGTAGGCCTCTTGGCTGGCCTCGTAGTCGCCGGCGGCGAAGAGGGCGCTGCCCAGGCGGAACTGCGCCGCGGAGGCTTGCTTGCTGCCGGGATAGCGCGCGGAGACGGCCCGGTAGGCCTCGGCCGCCTGCGCGTGGTCGCCCGACTTCATCAGGCTCTCGCCGCGCCGGAAGAGCACCTCGGGCCCGATCTGGCCGACGATGGCGTGGTTCGGGAAGCGCTCCACGGCCTTGTAGAGGTCCGGGTTTTCGCGGTCCCCGGCCCAGTACGAGGTCAGCAGGAGCTCCTCGACCTCGTGGGCCTTGGGGTCGTCGGGGAAGCGCTCCAGGAACTTCCAGTACTCGGGGATCGCCTCCTTGTAGCGCTTGGCGTTGTAGTGAACCTGGGCCACGAGGAGGATGGACTCCTTGTCCGCGCCCGACTTGGCGCCGGCGCTCTTGGCCATCTCCTGGTAGCTCTGGATCGCCGCCTCGGAGCGGCCCATGGAAGAGTAGACCTGGCCGAGCTGGAGATGGGCGTCGGCCGCGAAGGACGAGTCGGGGTGGCGGGCGATCAAGTCCTTGAAGGAGGCGGCGGCCTCGCCGGCGTGGCCGGAGCGCTTGAGTGCCAACCCGCGCAGATAGAGGGCGCGCGGCGCCTCGACGTGCTCGGGGTAGCGGCGGGCGAACTCGCCGTAAGCCGCGGCGGCCTGCGGCAGCTTCTTCTCCTTGTATAGGACGTGGCCGAGCGCCAACCGCGCGGCGGCCGAGACGCTCGAGAGCTCGGCCGCATCCGCTTGGGACATCGTCTCGCGCAGGCGCGACTCCGCCTCGCCGTAGCGGCGCGCTCGGTCGGCGCGGGCCGCCAGCGCCGCGAGGGCGTAGGCCTTGAGCGGGGACGGATACGGCGCCTCGGCCACGCCCTTATAGCGCGCCGCCGCCGCGGATTCGCGCCCGTCCATCTCGTCGGCGGCCGCGCGCCAGAGCTGGGCCAGGGCCGACCAGCGGCCGCCGCGCGGCTCGGGCGACTCGGGCACCGCCGACCGCACGCCCGCGGAGTCTCCCAAAAGATAGCGCGCGCCGCCCAAGAGGTACTGCGCCTTGGCGCGGAGCTCGCCCGAGGCGGAGCGGGCCAGCGGCGCCAGGACCTTCTCGGCGGCGGCGGGGTCGCCCCGGCGCACGAGCACGGCGCCCAGCGCCAGCTGAACCTCCGGCGCGGAAGGGTGCGTCGCGTAGCGCTCGAGGAAGCCCCGGCACTCGCGCGCGGCGTCGTCGTCGCGGTGATCCCGCAGGTCCGCCTGGATGCGCTTCAGGGCGCCCTCGGGGTTGCCGCCCGCCGTGGTCGCGGGCTCGGCCTCCGCCGCCGGCTGCTCTTTCTGCTCCGGAGGCAGGAGCCGCTTGAGCTCGCGCCCGCGCTCCGCCCAATCGGAGTCCGGGTAGCGCTGGAGAAGGATGTTGAGGTTGT
>DATLOS010000482.1:0-5984 GCA_035536155.1 Elusimicrobiota bacterium | reverse complement strand
CCCGCTTCCGCCGCTCCCGCCGGCGAGCTGCGGTCCTCCGTTGCCTTGGGAGCCGGTGCTTCCGCTCCCGCCGCTTCCGCCTGAGAGCTGAGGTCCGCCGCGAGAGCCCGTGCTTCCGCTTCCGCCGCTCCCGCCGGCGAGCTGCGGTCCTCCGTTGCCTTGGGAGCCGGTGTCCCCGTTTCCGCCGCTTCCTCTGGCGAGCTGGGGACCGCCGTTGCCCTGGGAGCCGGTGCTCCCGTTTCCGCCGCTTCCTCCGGCGAGCTGGGGACCGCCGTTGCCCTGGGAGCCGGTGCTCCCGTTTCCGCCGTTTCCGCCGGCAAGCTGGGGACCGCCGTTGCCTTGAGAGCCGGTGCTTCCGTTTCCGCCGCTTCCCCCGGCGAGCTGCGGCCCGCCGTTGCCCTGGGAGCCGGTGCTCCCGTTTCCGCCGTTTCCGCCCGCGAGTTGCGGTCCGCCGTTGCCTTGAGAGCCGGTGCTTCCGTTTCCGCCGCTTCCTCCGGCGAGCTGCGGCCCGCCGTTGCCCTGGGAGCCGGTGCTCCCGTTTCCGCCGTTGGAGTTCGGCAGCCGCGGGGCGCGGGCGCCCGACAGGAAGGACTGAATGCTTTGCGCGACGGACAGCGTCGGAGTGGACTCATGGATCCAATAGCGGATTCCCTGCATCAACTCGCCGTCGCTGAAGTAAGGCGAGTACTCTTCCAGCGTCATCGTATCGAAGATGATCGTGCTGCCCCCGCCTCTCGAGGCGCGAAGCACGGGAGCGGCGGAGCGGACCGTGCCGCCGCCTCCTCCTCCGGAGGCCAGGCGCGGCTCGTCTCGTTGATTTTGGTCGCCGCGCAGCGTCCCTTCCTGAGAGCGATTGGCGAGCATCCTCTGCGCCCAGTCCACTCCGCGCGCGAGCCACTCCGCGGCCCGCTCCGTCCAGGAGCGCGAGGAGCCCGATCCTCCCGAGCTCGAGCCGGAGGAGAGGACGCCCGATCCGCCGGAGCCGCCGCCGGAGCCGAGGGTGGGCTCGTTCGAGCCCCCGCGCGCGGCGGGGAGCCGGGGCTCGTCTCCGCCGCCGAGGAAAAGAGTCGTCAGGGTCAGCGCCGCCAGCCGGATGTCCGGCCGTCCGGCCTCGGCGGACGGGTCCGCGGAGGTCTCCAACGGCGCGAAGCGGCGGATGGCTCCGCCGGCCAGCTCGGCCGAGAGGGCAAGGCCTTGCACGAGGGAGATCGGGGGCGGGTCGACGGAGACGGATGCTCCGTCTTGCGGAGCCCGGTCCGGCTCCGGTACCGCGCGGAGGCGGAGCCCGCGAAGCGGCGCCGCCGTCATCGTCGAGGCCGACGAAGACGCGGACGGGCCCGAGCCCGCGAGCAGGACGGTCGGCGAGTCGTCCGCGGCGCTAGACGACGCGGCCGGGGCCGCGGCCGCGTCCCGGAGGTCCTCCGGCCCGGCCAGGGACCCGACGACGCGCTCTCCGTCGGGCTCGAGCTCGATGCCGTGCGCATTCAGCTCCGGGTTCTTGCTCCAGAGCAGGAAGCGGCCGTCCCGGATGACGAGAATCGATATCGAGCTCCCCCGCGGCGAGTTTTCGAACAGGTAGCATTCCTCCGACTGCAAGGTGCCGCCGTCGGCCCGCCGGATCTCGGGATGAAATTGGAGGGCCGCGGGGCGCCCGCGGAAGCTGAGCGGGATGCGGATGGCCAACGACTCGCCGAGGGACACGGAGACGCCCGAGGCGGAAGGCGGGAGGAGGCGCATCATGCGCTCGTACATCTCTCCGCGCGTGAGCTGGCCTCGGGTCAGCGCCTCGGTCTCCAGGCTGCGCCAGTCCGGATGCCGCGCGGCGACCTCGCCGCGGCCGGAGACCGCCAGCAGCGGAAGAAGAGCCATGAACGCGAGGCGAGGAAGCCGCATCTCCTTAATAAGTATCCCGGCCGTTCGGCGGATCGGCAAAGCCCAGTGGACTATGCCGCGTATAGGACTTAGGACCTAAGGTTTATCGGTCCGAGCGGGGGCTACGGCGCCCCGAGGGTCGAAGGCTGATGCGAGGGGGTCAGGCCCTCGCGCCGGCGGGACTCGAGGAGCTTGAGCGCCTCGGCTTCCTGCGACTGGACCCAGCGCAGGAAGTTCGGATGCGGGGCGAAGGACGTCCCGGCGTAGGCGAAATCGAGGCCGGTCAGGAGCTCGCGCTCGGGGCCGCCTTCCGCGGTGCGCGCCGGGACGACGATCGCCCGGCCGGAGGCCGCGGCCTTCTGGACCTGCTCGCGCAAGGCGGCCACGGCCGGGCCGCGCGTCTCCGGCCAGTCCTCCCGGAGCGTCGCGCCGACCACGGCCCTAAACGGGCTGCCCGCGCGGATGGAGAGCTCGCGAACCTGGGACGCGAGCGAGTCGAGCGTCTTCTGCCAGAGCGCGTTCTCCGCGTCGTCCTGCGCGCCGTGCGCGACGAGGAACACCGTCTCGGCGGAGGGCGCTCGGCTGAGTTCGCGGACGCGGTCGTAGAGGGCCCCGGCAAACAGCGGCGAGTCGCCGATCCCCCCCAGCGTCACCAGGTCGCTCGAGCTCAGGATCGCGCGCGGCGCGGCCATCGCGTGGGGTCCCATCACGTGCCCGTGGTGGGCGTGCTCCGGAGCCGGGGCGGCGCTCGAGGCCAGGCCCAGCACGGCCTCGGTCTCGGCGCGGAAGCTCGAGTCGAGGGAGTAGGCGCGCACCACGGCGATGCGGCGCACGCCCCGCGCCTCGAGCCTGCGGATCGCGCGCTCGATGAGCGCGGGGTCGGCCATGCCGAACGCGGGCTCGAGCGGGACGCGCGCCGCTAGCGGCGCCACGGAATCGAGCATCAGGCGGTTCCAGGCCTCGTCGAAGCCGTGGGGCATGAAGACCAGGCCCAAGTCCTCCTCGCGCGCCGGCAGCCGGCGGTAGGACTCGCGCGAGAGCCAGGCCGCCAAGGCGGGGTGCGGCGAGAGGTCGGCGCCGTCGAAGGCGGCGGCTCCTGCGGCGGCGGCGCCCAAACGATTGGCCAGGCGCATCATCGAGTCCATCTTCACCGTCAGGTCGAAGGGCACGAGAACCGGCTTGAGCCCCGCGCGGGCGGCGTCCTGGAGGGCGCCGCGCAGGCGCGCGTCGGAACGGCCGGAAAAGTCGCGCAGCGGGTCCCAGCCCTCGAGGACGACGGCGGCCTTCGAGGCGAAGGGGACGCGGGCGTCGAGCCCCGCCGCCGCGGCGAGGAGGTCGGCCTCCATACGGCGGGCGCTCTCCGGCCCGTCCGCGCCTTGGGCCACGAGCACCAGGCGCTCGCGCCGGGGATCGCGGCTCAGGGCCGCGGCGCGGTCCTGGAGGGCCTCGAGGGCGTAGGGGTGGCGGCCGAAGCAGGCGGCGAAGAGGACTCCGGCCTCCGCGCCCAGCCGGGCCTTCGCGTCGAGCAGGAACGGGCTGTTCTCGGAGACGAAGAGAGGAAGGACGACGACCTCGCCGGCGCCCTGGCGGCGCAGCGAGGCCCGGGCGGCGTCCAGCTCGGCCGCGGCCCCGCGCGGGCCGAGGAGCGCCAACGCGGCCTTGAAGCGGCCGCGGTAGGCGTCGAAGGCGTCCCGGGTCTCGGCGTTGCCGAGGAAGCCGCGGTCGGGAGCCAGGACGAGGAAGCCGGTCTCGGGCCGCGAGGCGGCGCGAGCCGGGACCGGTGCGGCGAGCAGCAGAGAGGCGAGCAGGGTCAGCATTGGCATAGGGGGCAGTACAGGCTGGTGCGGCCGCCGATGCGCGGGCGGGCGTCCTTGAGCGGGTGGCCGCAGGCGCCGGTCTCGCGGCCGTAGGCCCGGAGCATCTTCTGCGCCAGTCCGGGCCGGCCCTCGGGGTCGAGGAACGACTCGTCCTCGAGTGTGCTTCCGCGCAGCTCCACGGCCTGCGCGATCACCTCCTTGATCGCGGCGCACAGGCGCGCGACCTCCTCGCGCCGCAGGCGGCCGGAGGCGCGGCGCGGGCGGATGCCGGCGCGAAACAGGGCCTCGGTCGCGTAGATGTTGCCGATGCCGGCGACCACGCGCTGGTCGAGGAGAAGCGCCTTGATCGGGGCCGCGCGGCCGCGCAGCGCCGCGGCCAGGGCGTCCGCGTCGAAGGCCGGATCGAGCGGCTCCGGGCCCAAGGGCGGCAGGCGGCAGCCCGCCCGGCCGAAGCGGCGCGCGTCCTCGAAGCGCAGGGCGCGCTCCCCGAACGACAGGGTCAGGCGGGTGTGCGGGCCGTCGGGGCCGCCGTCCGGGACGATGACGATGCGCCCGGACATGCCGAGGTGGAGCGAGAGCTCCTCTCCGGCGAAGTCGAGCAGCAGATACTTGCCCCGGCGGCGGACGCCGTCCAGCGCGCGGCCGGGAAGGACCTTGAGGACGCGCTCGGGCGGCCGGCGGTAGAAGGTCGGCTTGCCCACCCGGTAGGCCGTCAGCACGCGGCCGAGGAGCGCGGACTCCAGCGCGCGGCGGACGGTCTCGACCTCGGGCAGCTCGGGCATCAGCGGTAGCGCGAGAGGTAGCCGTGGCGCAGGGAGAGGCGGTTGACGGCGAACACCGCGAAGAGGACCGTGGCGAAGCCGGTCATGGCCACGAACACGGCCTTGCGCCCGCGCAGGCCGCCGCTGCGGCGCAAGGCGAGGAAGGCGGCGTAGCAGAGCCAGGTGACGGCGGTCCAGACCTCCTTCGCGTCCCAGCTCCAGTAGCGTCCCCAGACCCGGTGCGCCCAGACGCCGCCCATCGCGATGCCCACGGTGAGCACCGGCAGGCAGGCCGCGATGATGCGGAAGTGGATGCGGTCGAGCTCCTCGAGCGCGGGCAGGCGGTAGCAGAGCTGGGAGGGCTTGCGCGACTTGATCTGCCGCTCCTGCACCAGGTAGGCCAGGCCCACGCCGAAGGCGTTCGCAAATCCCGCGTAGCAGGCCATGAGGAGCAAGGGATGGACGTTGAGCCAGTGGCTGCGGAGCTCGGGCGTGAGCGCGCCGACCGACGGGTCCGCCCAGAGGAGCGCGGCGCCCATCGCGAGGACCGTCCACGGGAGGACGAAGGCGCCCAAGAGGTGCAGGCGCGCCAGGCCCTCGACGATCCAGAAGACCAAGGCGTTGGCCAGGGCCAGCCAGGAGAGCACGCCGAAGAAGGTGTTGGCCGGGAGGAAGAAGCGGTTCTCCGGAAACGACCAGAAGGCGTCAAAGCGGGCCGAGAAGCTGAGGGCGTGGGCGGCGAGCGCCACGCCGAGCAGCCGCCACATCCAAAGCGTCAGGCTCTCCTCGCGCGAGGTCAGATAGGCGAACGCCAGCGAGGCGGCCACGGCGTAGAGCGCGAAGGCCGCGCGGAAGAGGCCGAGCTCCATCACAGCGCCACCCAACCCAGCCGGATCGCGGCGAGGCTGGCCGTCGCGGCCAAGAGCCAGAGGATGAAGCCCTGCGCGAAGGGGCGGGGGCCGAGCGTCTTCAGGGAGTCGATGCGGATGCCGGCGCCGGTGAGAAACAGCGCCAGGCAGAGCATGCGGCGCGCGGCCCAGGCCACGCGGTCGCCGGCGGGTCGCAGCGCCGGCATCCAGTACACGGCGGCCGCGGCGGCGAGGAAGCCGAGCACGAACCAGGGCCGCTTCGCCTTGCCCCCCTCCGCGCCGGAGCGGGAATGCATCGCGCCGGCCACGAGCGTGACGGGCACGATCCAGAGGGCGCGGGCCAGCTTCACCGTGGTCGCCACCTCGGCGGCGCGGGCACCGTACTGGAACGCCGCGGCGACCACCGAGCTGGTGTCGTGGATCGCCAGCGCGCTCCAGAGGCCGAACTGGGTCTGGCTCAGGCCCAGGTGATGGCCGATCGGCGGGAAGAGGAAGAGCGCCGCCGCGTTGAGCAGGAACACGGTGGCCAGCGCGATCGAGGTCTCCTCCGACTTCGCGCGGATCGCCGGCGCCGCTGCGGCGATGGCCGAGCCGCCGCAGATGGCGGTGCCCACGCTGATCAAGGTGGAGGCCGCCGAGGCGACGGAGAGCGCGCGGCCGATGGC
>DATLOS010000481.1:0-2509 GCA_035536155.1 Elusimicrobiota bacterium | reverse complement strand
GAGATCGGCATCAACCCGGACATCCTGGTCTGCCGCACCGAACGCTCGATCTCCCCGGAGCTCAAGAGCAAGCTCTCCCTCTTCTGCAGCGTGCACAAGGAGGCCGTGATCGAGGCGCCCGACGTTTCCTCGATCTACGAGGTGCCGGTGGTCTTCCAGAAGCAGGGCCTCGATGAGCAGGTGCTCATGCTCCTGCGCCAGCGCGCCACCAGCCGCGAGTTCGACTCCTGGAAGAAGCTGGTGGATCGGATCAAGAACCCGGCCACCGAGGTCACGATCGCCTTGGCGGGCAAGTACACCGAGATCAAGGACGCCTACAAGTCGGTCGACGAGGCGCTGCTCCACGGCGGCATCGCCAACGACGCCCGGGTCCGGGTGCGCTACCTCGACACCCAGGCGCCGGACTTCGAGAAGGCGCTCTCCGAGGTCAGCGGCATCCTGGTCCCGGGCGGCTTCGGCGATCGCGGGGTCGAGGGCAAGATCCGCGCCATCCAGATCGCGCGCGAGAACAAGATCCCGTTCTTCGGCCTCTGCCTCGGCCTCCAGCTGGCCACCGTCGAGTTCGCCCGCAACGTGCTCAAGCTCTCCGGGGCCAACTCGACCGAGTTCGAGCCCCGCACCCGCTATCCCGTGATCGACCTCCTTCCCGAGCAGAAGGCGGTCAAGGACATGGGCGCCACCATGCGCCTGGGCTCCTATTCCTGCCAGCTCAAGAAGGGCACGCTGGCCTACAAGGCCTACGGCACGTCCACCATCCAGGAGCGCCACCGCCACCGCTACGAGCTCAACAACAAGTTCCGCAAGCTCCTCGAGGACTCCGGCTTGGTCATCTCGGGCAACCACGCCCCGAAGAACCTGGCGGAGATCGTGGAGCTCAAGGACCACCCGTGGTTCCTGGCGACGCAGTTCCACCCCGAGTTCAAGTCCCGGCCCGAGGCGCCGCATCCGCTGTTCGCGGCCTTCGTGGCCGCGGCCCTCAAGCGCGGAGCGGGCGCCCGCGCCGAGTCGTCGAATCCCTCCTATGCCGGCCGCTAAGGACGCCGCGGCGCCGCGCAAGGTCCGGGTCGGCGGCTTCGAGGTCTCGAACGCGGCCCCGCTCTTCTTCATCACGGGCACGTGCTCGTTCGAGTCGGCGGAGCTCCTCGCCCGCGTCGGCCGGGACTTAAAGCGCATCTTCTCCTCGCTGGGCGCGCGCTGGGTGCTCAAGTGCAGCTTCGACAAGGCGAACCGCTCGTCGCTGCGCTCCTACCGGGGCCAGGGGATGCCCCAGGCCCTGGAGATTTTCGCCCGGGTGAAGAAGGACCTGGGCGTGGCCATGCTCACCGACATCCACGAGGCCGCCCAGGCCGAGCCCGTCGGCCGGGTGGTCGACATCCTCCAGATCCCGGCCTTCCTCTGCCGCCAGACCGACCTGCTGCTCGCCGCGGGCCGCACCGGCCGCGTCGTCAACATCAAGAAGGGCCAGTTCCTCGCGCCGTGGGACATGGGCAACGCGGCGGAGAAGGTGGCCTCGACCGGGAACCGCTCGATCATCCTGACCGAGCGCGGCACCAGCTTCGGCTACGGGAACCTGGTCGTGGACATGCGCGGCCTGGAGATCATGGCCCGGACCGGCTACCCCGTGGTCTTCGACGCGACCCACGCGGTCCAGCTCCCGGGCGCGCTGGGGCACGCGACCGGCGGCGAGCGCAAGTTCGCCCCCACCCTCGCCCGCGCGGCCGCGGCCGTCGGCGTCGCCGGCATCTTCATGGAGACCCATCCCGACCCGGACCAGGCGAAGTCCGACGGCCCCAACTCGGTGCGCTTGGCCGACGTGCGGGCCATCGTCTCCCAGCTCCAGGCGATCGACCGCCTGGTCAAGGGAAAGCGCGCATGAAATGCATCAGCTGCTCGCAGGAGAACAAGGACAGCGCCAAGGTCTGCAAGAAGTGCGGGCGCGACCTGGCCCTGCCGCCGGCATGGTTTCCCGACTGGCGCTGGCACGCCCGTACCCTCGCGGTGATCTACGCCTGCGTGATCGTCGCCTACGGCCTGGTCTCCTTCGCGCTGCGCCGGCTTCCCAAGCCCTACGACGTCCGCCGCATCCCGCCGGAGATGACGCCCTGGCTGCGCCGCTGAGGACGCCCGCGCGCGCCGCGCTGCTGGCCGCCCTTCTTCCCGCGGCCTGCGCCCTGCCCGACGCCTCCGCTCCGAGCCAGGCGGTGCAGGAGCTCGAGAGCTTCTCTTTGGTCCAGACCGTCCGCGGCGTGCCCTCCTGGCGGCTGAGCGCTCCCTCGGCCCGGATCGCCCCGTCCGGCGAGGCGAGCCTGGAGAAGCCGGTGATGCACTTCTTCCAAGGCCGGCAGGCGGTCTCCGCCGACGAGTCCCAGGCGGACTCCAGCGGGAGCGCCCGCACGGCCGAGGTCCGGGCCTCGGGGGACGTCGATCTTCTGGGCGACGTGGTGGTGGCCTCCCGCGTCGAGAAAAGCACCTTGCGCACCGAGAAGCTCCGCTACGACTCCAAGCGCCG
>DATLOS010000480.1:0-11148 GCA_035536155.1 Elusimicrobiota bacterium | reverse complement strand
TCCACCTCGAGAGCATCGGCGTGCTGCGGGAGCACCGCCGCGGCGGCGCGGCGCGGGAGATGATGCGCGCCGTCGCCGAGAAGGCGAAGGAGCTGAAGGCGCCCGTCGTCGAGCTCGTCGCGGCCCGAGCCAACTCCGAGGCCATCCGAGCCTTCGAGCGGATGGGCTTCGAGGACATCGCTCCGGAACGCGCGGATCGCTATTCGAGCTACGACGCCTTGCAGCTCGTCGCCCCGGTCGGGCGCCTCCTGAGCCGGCTGACGCGGACGCCGGCCGAGACGGCCGCGCCGGACGGCAAGAACGCGGCGGCCGTCGACGTGTTCGCCGCGGCGCATCCGGACTCGAAGGCCGCGGGCGTCTTCGCGGAGTACGGCATGGACTTGGGCGAGGAGGCGATCGAGCTCCTGTACCACCACGTGTTCGCCCCCACCCCCGGCGCCCTCCGGGCGCCCTGGTTCGCGGGGCCGGCTCTGCGGGACGCCGTGGCGGAGCTCGGCGCCTTCATCGAGCGGGCCGGGCAGGACTCGAGTGCGGCGCGCTTCGCGGAGCTCATCGGGCGCGCCATGGCGCGCGCCGGGACCCATATCTCGGAGGACCCGCGCACGCTGAAACCCTATCGCTGGCCCGCGCCCAACATCTCCGGCGGAGAGTATTGGGACCTCGCCTCGGGCCCCAACGCCGCCGAGTGGATGCTGGCGGGCCTCGACGAGAAGACCCATTACCGCCTCTTCGATAACCACCCTTTCGTCATCGGATTCCTGGACGAAGTGGCCGCGATAGGCCGCGAGCAGGGCACCCTGCGCGCCGACGTCTCGGTCGAGAGCGCGGACGTGCGCCATCTGAAGAAGCCCCGGCGCAAGCTCGCCGCGATCCGCGCCAAGAACGTGGAGGTGTACGTCCCGGGCGGGACGGACGCCATCGAGAAGATGACCGACTGGATCGCGGAGGACGGCCAGCTCATCCTGCAGAACAACGTCGACCACCGCGCCAACGACGTTCGCACCATCGGGCCCATGATCGAGCGCCTCATCTCCAAGGGCTGGGAGCTGCGCTACCTCGATCCCCCCAGCCACGACCCCCGCTATAACCACATCTCGGTCTACTCCCTGATCCTCACCAAGCCCCGCGCCGACGTCCCCGCCGCCGACCTCCTCCTGCGCGCGGCCGCGTCCAGGAAGGTCTGGGACGAATTCAAGAGCACGAGCGACCGATTGTCCCCGGCGGACTTCATGCGCCGCCTCATCTTCGGATGAAACCGTCCGCGGTTCTTCTCGCGGCTCTGCTGGCCCTCGGCCCGGCCCAGGCGATCCCGGCGAAAGCCGCGGTCGTCCGGCCGTCCGCGAGCGCCGTGGTCGAGGGCCTCGCCGGCGCCTTGCGCGAGCTTCCCCCTCAGGCGCAAGCTCCGCTGTCGGCTTTCCTGAACACCGGCGTCGACGCCGCGGGGTTGGCCCGGAGCTTGGACGCGCTGCCGCCGATGACGGAGCCGCCCGGCATCTCCGCGCTCCAGGCCGCCCCCGAGCCCGCGGCGGACCGCGCGCTCGTCGCCTCCGTGGCCCAGCCCTTCCTGACCCTCGTCGAGGAGGCCCCGAGCTCGGCGGGCGTGGCCACGCGGCTGGCCGTGCTGGAAAGAGTCCTGGCGCCCCGCGTCTCCCCGCAGGCGCGAGCCGGGCTCGTCGAAGCGGCGGGCCAATACCGCCGCGAGCTCTCCGAGCGGGAGCGAGGGGCGCTGGCGGAGTCGATGCGGCGCGTCATCGAGCAGCTGGGCCCCGCGCGCGACGCGGCTGCGGCCGACGGGGAAGCCGCGTCCGCCGTCGCGGCCCCCGGCGGCCGGGAGTCGCCGCCGCCGCAATGGCGCCTCGAGCCCGCGAAGGCCGCTCCGGACACGCGCACGGCGCTGCAGATATTTCGCGAGGCGAACCCGAAGTCCGACGCTCCGAGCCTGCTGGGGGGCTACGGCTTTCGCTTCGAGGAGACGGCGGCCGAGATCCTGTACCACCGCGTCTTCAACGCGGACGCCCGGGCCCCGTTCCAAATCGAGCAAACCGGACTCATCTACTCGATGCTCCCCGGCCTCCACGACGCGCTGTGGGAGATCATCCACCTCGCCGACCGCGCCGCGCACGACCCGAACGCCGCGCGTTTCGCGCAGGCCCTGGGCCGCGCGCAGGCGCTACAGGACGCCGAGCGGCTGGACTCCTACGCGCTCGCGGCGGTGCGCTGGCCCGATCCTCCGTTTCCGGGCGGGGAATATTGGGACCTTGCGGCCGGTCCCAACGCCGGCTTCTGGATGTGGGCCGGCCTCGACCCGAGCACCCACTACCGGCTCTTCGACGTCAACCCCTTCGTTTCCGGCTATCTCGACTCCATGGCGGAGATCGGCCGCGCGCGGGGCATCGTCCGCGCGCGCGTCACGGTCGAAAAGCCCGAAGAGTCCGACATCCTTCGCCTGAAGCGGCCGCGAAGCCCGCTCTCCGCCATACGCGCGAAGAACATCGAAACCTACGTCCCGGGATCCACCGACGCGCTGGAACGAATGACGGACTGGATCGCCGAAGGAGGCCAGCTCGTACTGCAGAACAATCCCGACCACCGAGAGCTGGACGTGAGCAACCTCGGCCCCATGATCGAGCGCTTGATCGGCCGCGGGTGGCAATTGCGCTACATCGATCCCCCCGCCGCCGGCTACGACCTCCAGCACGTCGCCGTCTATTCCCTCATCCTCACCAAGCCCCGCGGCGACGTTCCCCCCGCGGATCTCCTGCTGCGCGCCGCCGCGTCGAGGAAGGTCTGGGACCAGTTCAAGGGCGGCGTCCGCCCCTCGTGGCTGAGGCGCGTCTTCGGTTGAATCCGCCGGACGCGCCTGTTATCCTCGATAGGTGGCCATCCAAGGCGGCCGTTGGCGCGGCTGGTACGCGCATCAGGGAGGCGGTCCCCGGCACTCGATGGAGCTGGCGCTGAGCGTGCGCGGGCAGCTCCTCTCCGGCGGCGGGATGGACGACGTCGGGACCTTCTCCATCCACGGCTCCTTCGACGAGGGGACGACGAATTTCTTCTGGACCAAGCGCTACGCGGCGCACAGCGTCTACTACAAGGGCGCTTACGACGGGAAGTTCCTCAAGGGCCGCTGGCTGCTCGAGGGCGGGCAGGGCACCTTCTGCCTCTGGCCCGACGGCGCCGGCGAGAAAGGCCGGATGAGCAAGGCCAAGCCCGAGAAGGCTAGAATCTCCGCGTGAGAGCCTTAGCCCCCCTCGCCGCGCTCCTGCTCTTCGCCGCGTGCTCGCGCGACCTGGGCGCCTTCGACGCCACGCTGGAGACGGCGGACGGGGCGGAGGTCTCCCTCAAGTCCTGCCCCACCCCCAAGTGCCTCACGGTGTACGTCGCGCCTTGGTGCGGCATCTGCCGCGGCGCGACGCCTTTCATCAAGGACTTGCGCGAGTACTTGAGCGAGCGCGGGGTCGCGAGCCGCGTGGTCGTGGGCAAGGACCGGCCCGAGGCCCTCAAGGACTACGCGACGGCCTTCGGCCCGGACGCGCTCCTCGACCCCGACGGCCTGCTCGCCCCGAAGGGCGTGCCCCAGTTCTTCGTCTCCGACGCGCAGGGCAAGATCTTGAAGGCGCTGCCCGGCGCCACCCCCGCCATGCTCCAGCGCCCCTACCCCCGGCAGCTGCTCGCGCGCATGGCCGACGCCCTGGGCGTCGCGCGGTGACGATCCCGACGAAAGCCCGCCTGGCGCTGGCCTGCGTCTGCTTCTTCTGGGGGACGACCTACTTCGCCATCCGCCTCGCGGTGAAGGACCTGCCCCCGGCGATGTTCTGCGCGGTGCGCTTCCTTCTGGCGGGCGTCCCCCTGCTCCTCTACGAGCTCCGGCGGGGTCGGCCGCTCCCGCACGGGCGGGAGTGGAGGACCATGGGCGTGACCGCGCTCCTCCTCCTCTGCGCCGGCAACGGGCTCCTGGCCTGGGCGGAGCAGTGGGTGCCCACCGGGATCGCGTCGCTGCTGATCGTGACCACGCCGCTGTGGATGGCGCTCTTCGCCGCGAGGTCCGGCGAGCGCATCCGCCCGCGCACCGCGGCCGGCCTGGCCCTGGGCTTCGTCGGCGTCCTCGCCATCCTCGAGACCGGCCAGGCGAGCACGGGGCGGCAGTTCCTGCTCGCCTGCGCCGGCCTCCTCCTCTCCTCGGTCACCTGGGCCTACGGCTCGGTCTACTCGAAGAGGCACCCCACCCGCGCCTCCCCCTTGATGACCGCCGCGATCCAGATGCTCATCGGCTGCGCGCTCTTCGCCGTCATCGCCCTCGTCGACGGCGAGCCGGCGCGCTGGAACGCGAGCCTGGAGAACTGGCTCGCGATCGCCTACCTCGCGGTCTTCGGCTCGATCGTGGGCTACGGCTGCTACCTCTACGCCTTGGCCCACCTGCCCACCGCGCAGGCCTCGCTCTACGCCTACGTCAACCCGCTGGTGGCGGTGCTCCTCGGCGCGGCGTTCCTGGGCGAGCGCGTCGGCCCCCGGGTGCTGGTCGGTGCGCCGCTGATCCTCGGGGGCGTGTTCCTGGTGAGCTCGCGGGGCCGGGGAGCGCGGGCCACGACGTCCTCCTCCTCGTCCGGAGACGAGTCCAGGACCTCGAACTCGTCGACGGTGAAGACGGCCTGCGCCCCGGCGCAGCCGACGAAGACCAGATAGACCTGCGCCCGATCCCCGGGCTGAAGATCGGACTGGAGGAGAGCGAGCATCCCCTCGGGCACCGGAAGCCAGTGGACTCTCCGGCCCTCGGAGAGCGACACCTCCTGGCGGTAGCGCGCGGCCGCGTCCGGGTCGCCGACTTTCTTGGTCCAGCGGCGGACCAGCTCCTTGCGGGCGCCGGCCGCGTCGCGCACCGCGCCCTGGAAGACCATCTGCGCGGAGAACATGCGGTCGCGCACCTGATAGCCGTCCGAAGGCCGGCAGGGATCCTGCGACAGGGCCTTGGCCAAGGTCCGCGGCGGATACGCGCCCTTGTCGAACGGCGGCGGCTCGGCTCCCCGCGCGGCCGCGGCCGAGAACGCCACGAGAACGAGCGCCTCAAGGCGCTTCATAGTCCCCTAGCCGCGCCCGGCTCTCGCGCACCGCGGCGCGCACGCCCGGATCGGGGTCCTTGCCCCGCTGCGCGAGCTCGTACCGGGCGCGATCGCCGCCCAGCTCGCCCAGAGCCCGCGCCGCGGCCAGGCGCAGCGGGAGGTAGGCCGAGCCCAGCGCCCGCGCCAGCGGCACGGCGGCGCGGGCGTCGCCGCAGGAGCCGAGGAGCGTCGCGGCCGCCTGCTCCTGGGCGCCGGACCCCTCCTCGAGGGCGCGGGTCAAGACGCGGAACCCGGAGCTCTTGCCCAGCATCAGGAGGTAGCGCGCCGCCTCGAGGGAGTCCTCCCCCGTCGGCCCAGCCGCCGCCTTCTCCAGGGTCTCGGCGCCGTCGAATCTTCCCAGCCGCCGCAGGGCGTAGGCCGCGGCCAGAGGCTCCCGCTCCGCCGTGAGCGCCGCGCGCAGAGCCGGCTCGGCGCGCGGGTCGCGAAGCGCGCCGACGGCCTCCATCGCCGCCCGGGCCAGCCGGGGATTGGGGGAAGCGCACTGGAGCAGCACGGCGTCCAGCGCCCCGGCGTCCTTGAGCCGGCCCACGGTCTCCAAGCTCGCCGCCGCGACGACCGGATCGCGGTCGACCACGCCCTCGCGCACCGTCACCGCGCCCCGCGGCCCTCCCGCCCGGCCCAAAGCGCGCACGACCTCGGCGCGGAGCGCGCCTGCCCGCTCGTCGGCGGACGTCTCCCGCCAGACCCGCAGGAGCGGCTCCTCGGCCGTGGGACCGAGCTGCCCCAAGGCCCGGGCGGCCGCCGCGGCAAGGACGGGATCGCCTTCCCAACCGGCAAGGGCCTGGGAGAGCTCAGGGACCGCCTTGGGCTTGCCGCGCGCGCCGAGCGCCAAAGCCAGGAGCGGCTTCTCCGCCGGCGACGCGCGGCGGAAGTCCTCCAACAGGCTCTCGGCGCCCAAGCGGGCGTGGGCCGGCGGAGCGCAGAGGACGGATGCCAGCACGGCCGCCGCGGCCTTCATCCTCCTTAGATAGCAGGAAAGCGTCCTCCCGGCAACCCGGAAGGCTGGATTTCTAGCGTCTCCCGATATATGTTACTTTGGCCGCTGAACACCATGCCCGCCGAATCGACCCGGAATCTCGAGAATCTCCTCGAGGCGAGCCGCCTCCTCAGCTCCACGCTCGACTTGCCCGAGCTGCTCCGGGCGATCGTCTCCCTGGGCGCGCGCATGGTCGAGGCCGAGACCGCGAGCCTCCTGCTCCTCGATCCCGAGACGGACGAGCTCTATTTCGACGTCGCCCTCGGCGTAGACCCGAAGCTGGCCAAGCTCCGCCTGCGCCTGGGGCAGGGCATCGCCGGCGCCGTGGCGCGCGACAACCGCGCGGTGATCGTCCAGGACGCGCGGGCCGACAAGCGCTGGTCGCCCAGCCTGGACGCGGGCTCCGGCTTCGTCACGCGCTCGCTCCTCGCCGTCCCGCTCTCCTTGAAGGGCCGCTGCCTCGGCGTCCTCGAGGCCGTGAACAAGACCGGCGGCCCCTTCAAGGACGAGGACCGCGCGGCGCTCGAGGCCTTCGCTTCCCAAGCCGCGGTGGCGCTGGAGAACGCCCGCCTGTTCTCCTCGCTCAAGGAGGAGAGGGCCACGCTGGACACGCTCCTCAACGAGATGCGCGACGCCGCGCTCCTCGTCGACGAGGACGGCTCGGTCCTGGCTTGCAACCGGGCCGCGCGCGGCTACCTGCCTCGCGACAAGGCCCGGCTGGACGAGGCTTTCGCGGGGATGTCCTGCGCGCCGGAGCCCGCCGCCCTCCTCGGCGCCTCGCCGGCGCCGGCCGGCTTCGAGGCCGTCCGGGAGAAGCCGAAGAAGCTCGTCCTCGCGGGCACCTCGACCTTGGTGCGCTCCCGCGACCGGCAGGGGAAGGCGCACCGCGTGATCGTCTTCCGCGACGTGACCGAGGAGCGGCACGAGGCGGGGCTCGAGCGCAACTTCCTCTCGCTCATCTCCCACAAGCTCAAGACGCCCCTGGTCTCGATCAACGGCTTCAGCCAGGTCCTCCTCGAGGACGCGGCGGCGAAAGGCCTTCCCGACCTCTACCTGAGGTCCCTGCGGACCATCCTCGCGCAAGGGCAGAAGCTCGCCCTCCTGGTCGAGAAGCTCGTGAACTACACCTTGCTCGACGGCCTGGCCGACTCTCCCGTGTCGCTCGCCGAGATCCGCGTCGAGAAGGAGCTCCGGGACGCGCTCGCCTCGATGCGCCCCTGGCTGGAGGAGCACGGCGGAGAGGTCTCTTTCGAGTGCGCGCCCGACCTGGCCCTGCGCACCGACGTCGGGCTCTTCAAGGACGCGGTGAAGAACCTGGTCGAGAACGGCGTCAAGTTCAACGGCGCCGCGCGAAAGAACGTCGCGGTCCGGGCCGCCGCCGCGGGCGAGTGGATCGAGGTCCTGGTGCGCGACGAGGGCGTCGGCGTCCCGCCGGAGGAGCGGGAGCGCATCTTCAAGCGCTTCCACCAGGTGGAGTCCGCTTTCACCGGCCAGGTGGACGGCTGGGGGCTGGGCCTCTCCTTCGTGGACCAGGTCGCGCGCCGTCTGGGCGGGAGCGCCCGCCTGGATTCCTCGGCCGCCGCGGGCTCGACCTTCGCTTTGCGCCTGCCCAGGAAGGGTCCATGAGCCTGTCCCCCCGCTTCGAGGACTGGGCCCCGACCTTGGTCGGCGAGGGCTACTCCGAGGCCTACCTCGAGGAGTCCCGCGCCAACTCGCTCCACTTCGAGGACTCCCGCCTCACCGAGATGAGCTCGGGCTCGGACCGCGGCGCCTGCCTGCGCTACCTGTTCGACGACCCCGAGTCCCCGGAGGGGCCGCCCCGGACGGTGCACGGCTCCCTCAACTCCCTCGAGGCCGGAGCCGCCCGAGCGCTGGCCGAGCGGCTCCTGGGCAAGGGCGCCCGGCGCGCTCCTCCCCGGGCGGCCGCCGCGCGGCGCTCCGAGGCCGTCGTCCTGCGCGATCCCTTCGGGGTCGCGACGGAGGAGAAGGTGGCGCTCCTGGCGGCGGCCGACCGCGCGGCGCGGGCCGAGTCGGCCCACGTGATCCAGGTGGACATCACCTACGCCGAGAGGCGCAAGTCCTACGCCGTGCTCAACTCCGACGGCGAGCAGCGCGCGCACGCCCGCTCCACCGTGATCTTCGTGGTCTCCGTGACCGCGGCCAAGGACGGCGTGCTGCAGACCGGCACCGAGGTCCTGGGCAGCCTCAAGGGCTTCGAGCTCTCCGGCGCGCTCGACCCGGTCCGAGCCGCCGGCGCGGCGGCCCGCTTGGCGGTGGAGAAGCTCTCGGCGCCGGTCGCGAGGGCCGGGGAGATGCCCGTCGTGCTCGCCGCGTCGGCGGGAGGCACCTTCGTCCACGAGGCCATCGGCCACTCGCTGGAGGCCGACCATGTCCAGGAGGGGAGCTCTCCGCACTACGTGGGCAAGCTGGGCAAGGTCGTGGCGCCCGAGTTCCTGAGCATCGTCGACGACCCGACCCTGCCGTTCGCGCGCGGCTCCTACCCCTTCGACGACGAGGGCTGCCCCGCGCGCCCCACGCCGCTGGTCCAAAACGGCGTCCTGGTGGACTATCTCTACGACCGCGTCACCGCGCGCCGCGGAAAGGCCGAGCCCAACGCCCACGGCCGGCGCGAGTCCTTCCGCCACCGCCCCATCCCGCGCATGTCCAACCTCTACATCGCGCCGGGCAAGGACGACCCGGCCGACATCCTGCGCAGCCTCGACCGCGGCCTCCTGGTCACGCGCATGGGCGGCGGCCAGGTGAACACCGCGACCGGCGAGTTCGTCTTCGGCGTGGACGAGGGCTTCTGGGTCGAGGGAGGGAAGATCCGCCACCGCGTGCGGGACGCGAACATGCTGGGCGTGGGCCCCGAGGTCCTGGCTTCGATCGACCGGCTGGGCTGGGACATCGGCTGGGGGATCGGCACCTGCGGCAAGGACGGCCAGGGCGTGCCCGTCTCCGACGGCCAGCCGACCCTGCGCATCCCCAAGCTGCTCATCGGCGGACGCGAGGAGGGAGCATGATTCTGACCGCCGTCTTGGCGCTGGCCGTCGCGGCCTCGGCCCAGCCCGCCGCTTCCGATATGCCCGCCGGGACAGCCCCTGGCGCTCCCGGCGGCTGGCAGAAGAAGCCCTCGTCGCTCGTCCTCATCGGCGCGGACGGCGACGTCCTCGACGAGGCGGGGCTGGGCGAGTTCCGCGAGAGCGCCGCCGGCGGCATGGTGCTCAAGACCACCATGCTGGGCGGCGCCAGCGCGGACGGCCGCTTCGCCTGGAAGTGGCGCAAGCGCGAGACCCTTCGCGCCGGCCGCGACGACCGGAGCATCGGCTCCACCGTGTCCCTCTCTTATCTCGGCGCGCAGGGCCAGCCGCTCTGGGAGAGCGACTCGGCGGACGCTCCCGCGGGCGTCGATCCCCTCGCGCAGAGCGCCGACGGCGAGACCGTCCTCCTCGTGCAGCGCTCGCCCGCCGGCTGGAAGATCGCGGCGATGAAATCCTCCGGCGCCCGCGTGGTCGAGCTCCCACCCGTCCAGCGCCTGGAACGCGTGCAGCTCACGGCCAACGGCCGCTACGCGCTGGTGCTGGCCGGCCCGCGGGACGGCGCCTTGGTCTACACTCTCCTCGACCTCAAGAAGGGGGCGCGCAAGGAGCTCGCCGCCGCCAGCGTCCCCCTGGGCATCGACTCCCTGAGCGAGGACGGCGCGGCCTCGTCGCGCAAGAAGCCGGTCTACAAGTTCCCATGAGCGCCGCGCTGCTCCTCGCCGCGCTCCTGGCCGCGGCCCCGCGCGCGGGGGCCGAGGAGAGCGCGCCCGAGGCCCGCGGCGCAGCGATCGACAACCCGGACGAGCAGCTCGCGCGCACCGTCGCCTCCCAGCTCGCCTCCAACCCCAACATGGCCCAGGGCCTGGCCGCGCGCATCCTCGACTCGCGCGTCACGGAGGCCATCACCGCGAGCAAGGACCAGAGCAAGGCGTTCCAGGAGGTGCGGGACTGGGTGCAGAAGAACCCCGTCGACGCGGCCCACCTCGCGATCGGCTTCGCCCAGGACGACGCGGACGGCACGCAGAACTTCGAGAACACCCTCTTCGAGAGGATCGAGCGCCACTTCCGCCTCAACCCCGACCGCTACAACGGCATGTACGGCAAGCTCCACGAGATGGCGGGCATCTCCAAGAGCCTCGCCCGGTCCGCGCAGCTGACCGACGACGCGCGCAAGGAGCACATCCAGGCCTACTTCGACGGCCTGGCCGGGCAGGGCGCGACGCGCTCGCTCACCGGGAACGCCCCGGGCGCCGACGACGGCGGCGCCGTGCACGCCGGCATCGCGACCGGCGAGCTCTACGACCATCTCAGCGCGTCGAACCCGACCGGCTTCTCGCCGGAGATCATGGCTCTCCAGAGCCAGCTCAACGCCTCGCGCCCGCCCGGCTCGCCCAAGCTCATCCCCACCGGCAAGCTCGACCTGGCCACCTTGCGCTTCCCGGTCTTCGGCCTGCGCCACGCCCTCGAGGTCCTGCAGGAGACCATGCGCGCCCAGCGGGCCTACCTGCAGGCGAAGGCGCTGGGCCTGCCCGTCGAGGGCAAGGGCCGCGCCCAGTGGGACACGCCCGACGGCCAGCTGGCGCTCGACCAGAAGGCCGCCTTCAAGGACCCGCTGCCCTCCTTCGCGCGGCGCAAGGACCTGCTGGCCAAGGCCGCCGACGCCGTCGACCGCTTCGACCAGATCGCCGCCCAGGCCAAGAACCCGAAGTGGATCTCCGCCAAGGGCCTGGGCGAGCTCTCCGCCGCCCGCCAGGAGGCGACCCGCTGGATCACGGCCGCCTCCCTCGAGGAGAAGCTCTACCGGCTCGAGTCCTGCCGCGGCTTCCTGACGCCCGCGCTCCTCGACGCCATCGCCCGGGCGCCGGTCTCCGAGGACTCGCGGCGGCTCTATCTCGCGCGCGGCAAGGCGATGGAGCGGGCCATGGACGCGGCCTCCGAGGAGCTCAAGGGGCGCGTCGCCGCGCTCTCCTCCGACCCGCGGGTCAAGCCCGCCCAGGCGGCGGCGCTGAGCGCGGCG
>DATLOS010000479.1:0-2987 GCA_035536155.1 Elusimicrobiota bacterium | reverse complement strand
TTAGGCGCTGGGCCGAATCTTGCCGAGCGTCTTCTCCACCTGGCTCTTCACCTGGGGCGGAAGCGGCGCGTAGCCCAAGGCCGGCGCCATCGGCTGGCCTTCTTTCAGCATCCAGCCCAGGAAGTCCTTGACGGTCTTGGCTTTCGCCGCGTCGCTCTTCTCGAAGATGAGCAGCCACGTGAACGTGGAGATCGGATAGGTCTTCTCCCCCGCCGCGTCCGTGATGGAGACCCGGAAGTCCTTGGGCATGTTCTTCGCCGCGCCGGCCGCCGCCGCGGTGACCGAATCGAGGTCCGCCTTGACGAACTTGCCCGCCTTGTTGCGGACGGCGGCGTACTCGATGTTGTTCTGCTTGGCGTAGATCAGCTCGACGTAGCCGATCGAGTTCGGAGTCTGCTTGACCAGGCCCGCCACGCCCTCGTTGCCCTTGCCGCCGAGGCCCACGGGCCAGCTCACCGCCGTCCCCTTGCCCACCGCTTTGAGCCACTCCGGGCTGACCTTGGAGAGGTAGTCCGTGAAGCAGAAGGACGTCCCGGAGCCGTCCGAGCGGTGCACCACGGTGATCGGCGCGTCCGGCAGCGCCGCGCCCGGGTTGAGCGCCTTGAGAGCCGCGTCGTTCCAGGCCTTGATCTTTCCCTGGAAGATGTCGGCCAGGACCGGGCCGCTCAGCTTCAAGTCGACGCCCGGCACGTTGTAGATCGGCACCACGCCGCCCAGCACGGTGGGGATGTGCAGGACGCCGCCGCCGGCCTTCGCCAGCTGCTCGTCGGACATGGGGCCGTCGGTCGCGCCGAAGTCCACCGTCTTCTCGGTGACCTGCCGGATCCCGCCGCCCGAGCCGATCGACTGGTAGTTGATCTGCACGTCGGGATGCGCCTCGTGGTACTTGTCGAACCACTTCGAGTAGATCGGGTACGGGAACGTGGCTCCCGCGCCGTTGAGCGCGATGGCGCCCTCGGCGAAGGCCGCCCCGCCCGACATCGCCGCGACCAGGATCGCGGCCGCAATCTTTCGGATGTTCATGTCGTTCTCCCTATGTTTTCGCTCGGCTTAGAACACGAAGTAGGTCGTGAACTGAGCGCGGTTGTTCTGCGCGTGGCGGTTCGCGTTGTCGTTGTAGGTGTCCCGCGTCTGGTTGAAGTCCGCGGCGAGGCGCAGCCAGGCCAGCGGGTCGTACATCACGGTGAGGAACCCGTACTGCTGCTTGGGCGAGATCGCGTTGATCGTCGCCGCACTGAAGCTGAACTGCTGCAGGTTGCGTCCCTCGACCTGGGAGTAGCCGCCGGAGACCGCCCACTTCCCGCCGGGCAAGGTGTACTGGAGGTGCGTACGGAAGAGGCGGAAGCCGATCAGCGCCATGCTGGTGCCGGCCGCGTTGGTAAATCCCGCGATGCCGCTGTCCACCGCCGTGCCCGCCGTTGCCGCCGTCACGCCGCCCACGCCCGCGGTCAGGCCGGCCAATTCCAGGCCGCCCACGCCGCGGCCGTTCATGGCCTCGCCCATCCAGGTCAGGTTGTTGGACTTGTCCTTCCCATCGGATGAGCGCAGGATCGGCACGGAGAAGTCCAGAGCCACGGCCTCGCCGTTGGAGTTCCCCACCGCCGTCCTCACCGGGATCAGGGCGCCGCTGACCGCCAAGGACAACGGGATCATCGCCGTCCCCGCGCCTGCTGAGGACGCGCTCTTGTATTGGGTCGAGGCCAGGCGCGCGCCGGCGTGGAACTCGGGTACGCCCGAGTTCGACTCGGCAGGCTTGGCCGCGTCAACGGCGGTCTCCACGGTCCAGGCGTCGGCGACGGTCCGCGTGTTGGTGACGCGTGCCTGGACGAAGCGCCGGTAGAGCATACCCGGAGTGGGCAGGATGGCGTTCTCGCCCGGGAAGTAGTACGGCTGCCAGCCGAGGAGCGACCAATATTGGCCGATCTTCGCGTTCCACTGCCCATAGGTCAGATCCACGTAGGCGTGGCGCACGCGGATCGCCCCGTTGTTGAAGTAGTCCCGCTCGGTCTGCGTCCCTGGCGCGCTGCCGGGTACGGTGTTGACTCCCTGGTTGCCCAGGGCGTCCAGCTCGAGGACTCCCTTGGTCTCAATGCCTTCCGCAGTCTTGGGCACCGAGAGCTCAAAGCCTAGCCGGCTGTTGCGAACCGTCATCTGCGTGCGATGGTGCTGGCCGGCGTAGTTGTCCGCTCCGCCGCCGCTGGCGGTGCGCTTCTGGATCTGCGCGTTGTCCTGCTCCTCGGTCTGGCCCTGCGTCGAGTCGGAGATGATGTCCGTCTCCACGAAGCCGTAGACCTTGAGCTTCAAGTCCTTGAGCTTGCTGACGACGTTGACGGGCTCTTCCGCGTGGACGCGGCTCCCGAACAGCGCGACGGCGGCCACCACCGCGAGGAGGATGCTCCCCGCCCGGCGTTCGATGTTCATCGTGATTCCTCTTTTTTTCACTCGGCGCTCTGCCGCCACTGTGACGGCATGGAGAGATTAGCGCGCCGGGATCCCGCGGGACAATTATGGCGGGGCGAACTGTGCGTGACGATTGGATGACGGTTATGCCGCGGAGACGTGAAAGCGGAAGACCGAGCCCTGCCCCTCGGCGCTCTCGGCGGCGATCGAGCCGCCGTTGGCCTCGACGAGGTGCTTGGCGATAGAGAGTCCCAGGCCGGTGCCGCCCTGCTCCCGGGAGCGCGCCTTGTCCACACGATAGAAACGCTCGAAGACGCGGGGCAGGTCGCCCGGGGGTATGCCCAGGCCCGTGTCTTCCACCGAGACTTCCACAAGCCCGTCGCGCACCCGCGCCGAGACGCTCACCGAGCCGCCTTCCTTATTGAACTTGATGGCGTTGGCGATGAGGTTGACCAGCACCTGGCGCAGCTGGCCGGGGTCGGCGCGCCCCGGCGCCGAACCGGGGACCACCGACAGACGAACCCGCCTCCTCTCGGCCAGGGGCCTGAGGCTCTCGGCCGCGTCCCGCGCCAGTTCCAGGAGGTCCA
>DATLOS010000478.1:0-2123 GCA_035536155.1 Elusimicrobiota bacterium | reverse complement strand
CTCGACGTTCCCGTGGGAGCTCGTCGCGGCGCTATTGGCCGGCGCGCTGGGCTTCTTCTTCCGGGCGCCCCTCGAGTCCTATTACCGCGCTCATCTCGACTTCTACGTTCGGGCGGGCGCCAAGGAGGCGCGGAGCTCGGGCCTGGAGCTCGCCTACCAATCCGGCGCGCTGGAGCGGCCGCAGGCGCCGACCCGGCATGAGGGAATCTCCTCGGCGCGGCTCGAAGCTCCGGACGCGGCCCGCCGCTCCGCTCAGCCGGGGCCGGGCCGGCGGCGCGGCTTCCTGCTTCCCAAGGAACAGGGCGGCGCGCAGGGCGTCCTGCCCGACATGAACTCGCCGTGGATCGCCCGCGACGAGGCGGTCTCCTTCTGGCGGAGCTCGACGGGCATCGGGGTCAAGTGGAGCGCGGGATTTTCGATCTTCTTCTTCCTGCTGGGGACGTTCCTGTTCCGCATCGAGCGCAAGTACAAGCAGATCGAGGCGAGAAAGCACCCGAAGAGGTGGCGATGAGCGCCGAGCAAGCCGTCCCATTCCCCGAGATCGGGGTCGAGAAGGACCCGCGCAAGGTGCCGTGGCGGGACGCGGTGGTCTGGTCCGAGCGCGTCGCCCCGGACGGCGGCCGCGTCTACGAGTGGCTCACCAAGGAGCACATCCGGAGCGTATCCTGGACCTCGGGGACCGTCTCCATCCACATCTCGGAGTCCTCGATCCTATCCAGCGATCTGGTGTTCCTCGAGATCCAGGCGCCCTTCGTCGCCATCGGCAAGAACGTGCCGGTGGGCTAGCGCGGCCTCGCGGCCGCGGTCAGCTCTTTCCCCACTTGTGGCCGAAGGAGCCGTCGCCCGTATCGGTCCCGCCCGAGGTCCCGTCCGTGCCCGAGGAGCCGCTGGTACCGGAGGAGCCGCCCGCGCCGGAGCCGACCCCGGAGGAGCCGCCGCTTCCGGAAGAGTCGCCGGCGCCTGAGCCGGCTCCGGAGGAGCCGCTGGACCCGGAAGAGCCGCTGGCGCCGGAGGAGCCGCCGCTCCCGGAGGAGCCGCTGGCGCCGGAGGAGCCCGGCGAGCCGCCCGTGGAGACGCCCGCGCCGCCGCCCGTGCCGCCGTTGCCGCCGAGATTGACGGTGCTACCGTCCCCGGAGCCCGTCCCATCGGCGGCGCCGACGACCACCGTGGAGGCGTTGGTCGTGGCCGTGGCATTGAGGTTGTTCCGGGCGGCGGTGTCCGCGGCCTCCTCGAGGCCGAAGAGAGCTCTTTTCGCCGCGGCCTCGTCGTTGGCCGCATTCTTGGCCGAGATCAACTGCGTGTTCAGGCTGCTGAGGTCTCCCCGATCCGCCTTCAAGGTGGCGTTATCCGTCTTCAGCTTTTGTTTGGCATCGTTGCAGTCCGGCTGGATCCGCGGGCAGAACGAGTTCACGTTGTCCCTGTCCGTGGCCACGGCGCCCAGGTCCGCGTTGATCTCGTGCTTCTTGGTGGCGATCTTCGACTGGAGATCGCCTATGGACGCGGTCTTGGCCTCGTCCGCGGCGATGCGGTCCTGGTCCTTCTGCAGGGCGAGGAGCGCCGCGTCGGTCTTGGCGTCTCCGGTCGCGGCCGCCGCCGCGGTTTTCTCGTCCTTCTTGTCTTGAGCGTTCGCCGCCCGGTCGGCCGTCAAGGTGGCTTGGTCGGCGGCGAGTTTTGCCTTGTCGTCATTGACCGCTTTCAGCGCGGCCGCGCAGGCGGTCGGGTAGGCCGGGTGGGCGCTGTTGCAGTCCTTCTTCATCTGGTTGTAGCTGGCCTGGTCGGCGGCGAGGTTCAGGCGATCGGTCTGGACGTTGCCCAGGTCTTTGTTGATGTCGTGCTGGGAGCGCTGATCCGCGAGCGACGCGAAGTCGCCTTGCGTCTGGTCCTTGCCCTTCTCGTCCTTCGCTTGGTTGTCGAGCTGCTTCACCGTGTTCGGGTCGACGGCGGAGCCGTTCTTATGCAGATTGTTGAGGTCGGTCTGGTCCGACTTGAGCTCGTTCTTGGCGTTCGTTAGGTTGGTCTGGTCCGTCTGCAACGTATTTTTCAATTGGGTGAGCTTCGCTTGCTGCGCCACGAGGTAGGGGTCGTCAGCCGGCAGGCCGTCCGCTATGAGCTTATTGACCTTG
>DATLOS010000477.1:0-2472 GCA_035536155.1 Elusimicrobiota bacterium | reverse complement strand
CGTTCCTGCCGTCCTCCTTGGCCGACCTGCGGCCCGTGCGCAAGCCCGAGGCGCTGATCGGAACGGGCGTGCGCTGCGTGATCCTCGAGCTCAACCAGGAGAAGGGCCAGATGGTCATCTCCCGCAAGGCCGTTCTCGAGGAGGAGGCGGGCAAGCGCAAGACCAAGATGCTCGAGGAGCTCAAGCCCGGCATGATCCGGATCGGCCGGGTCGTGAAGTCGAGCGAGCTCGGCCTCGTGGTGGACATCGGCGGCCTCGAGGGCGTCGTGCACACCGCGGACGTCGCCTGGAGGGACGCGGAGGCGGCCAAGGCCAAGGTCGAGCGCGGCGCCAAGGTGCGCGTGCGCGTGCTCAAGATCGAGGCGGAGGACGGCAAGGTGTCCTTGGGCATGAAGCAGCTCACGGCGCACCCCGGCGACGCCCTGCGCAAGAAGTACGCGCCCAAGTCGGTGGTCAAGGGCGAGGTCAAGGAGATCCTGCCCGAGGGCGTGCGCGTGGCGATAAACGCGACGGACACGGCCTTCTGCGAGGTCGCGGAGCTGCCGGTGGACGGGATCGAGCCCAAGCGCGAGAAGTGGGACCGGGAGAAGGGTCCGACGCTCCCGCCGATCTGGCCCAAGGTCGGGGACAAGGTCTCCGGCATCGTGCTCGGCATCGGCGGCCCCAACTTCGAGGTCGCGATCTCGATCAAGCGCTTCGAGGCCATCCAGGACCGCAAGCACGTGCAGCGCTACTTGAAGGGCGCGCCGCCGCTCACGCTCGGACAACTCTTCAATCTCGACGAATAAGGCAGGGGTCAGACGTTGACTTCGTTGACTTTGTTGACTTGAGACGACTGACCCGAAAGGACGCGTTGGCGCTCTTGCCATGCGCGGCCGTCTTTCTGTTCCTGCACGGCCGGGTTTTCCTGTCCGGGCGGATCTACTTCCACGACGACCTGAGCATCACGACGCATCCCTGGGCGCGCTTCGCGGCCGACGCGCTCCAGGGTGGGCGTCTGCCGCTGTGGGATCCCTACGACTCCTTCGGCCTGCCCTTCATCGGCTCGATGCAGTTCGGGACGTTCCATCCGGCGGCGCTGGCCTTTTATCTTTTCCCCTACGGTACCGCCCTGGGATGCTTCCTGAGCTTCGTCTTCGCCTTCGCCGCGGTCGGCGCGTACCTTCTCCTTCGGCGCCTCGGCCTCTCCCGCGCCGCGGCCGGGGGGGGCGCCCTGCTATTTAGCTGCGGCGGATACCTCCACGGCCACGCGCAGTTCCCCTTCCACGTCGCCACCTTGGCGCACCTGCCGTGGCTAGCCCTTCTGGCGGGGGAGGCCCTGGTCGGCCCTCTGGCATTCGCGCAGGCCTTCTGGGCGGGCTATCCGCCCTTCTTCGTCTGGGTGGCGCTGCCCTGCGCGCTGGCGCGCGGGCGGGCCGGCTTGCGCGCCTTGGCGCTCGGCGTCCTGCTTTGCGCGCAGGTCTGGCTCCCGGGCCTCGAGCTCTTCCACAGCTCCGATCGCCGCGGCGGCAATCCCGCGGGTCAAACCGCGTACTCGCTGGCGCCCGCCGACCTCGCGGGGGTCGTCCGCCCCGCCCTGATCCGCGTCTTCGCCGCGGCGCCCGCCGCTTCGCCCGGGGTCAGCGAGTTCTCCTGGGACGGCCCGGAAGGCCGCCGGCGCTTCCGGTTTCCCTCGCTCCCGGACGACGGCCTCCGGGGCCCCTGGGGCATCAAGCTCACTTACATGAAGTGCTTCTACCTCGGCGCCGTCGGCTTCGCGCTGGCGCTCGCCGGCCTCGCGGCCCTCGGCCGTCGCCGGCCCGCCGCCGCCGCCGCGGCCGCGGCGACGGCCGCCGCCGGGCTCTTCCTCGCCTTGGGGGAGAACTTCGGCCCCGCGGCCTTCCTCTGGCGGCACGCCCCGTTCCTGCGCCTGCTGCGCGAGCCGAACCGTCTGACCTGGCTGGCCGCCGTCGCCGGCGCCTATCTGGCGGCGCAGGGGCTGGACGCTCTCGGGCGGCGGTGGGGCCGGCGCGCGCGCGCGGCGGCTCTTTTGCTGGCCGCCGCGGAGCTCGCCGTCCTCGGCGCGGGGCTGTTTCCCAGCGTTCCCGGGGACTTCTACCGCGAGAAGGGCCCGCTCTTCGACTTCCTGCAGGCGCGCCTCGACGGCCGCCGCTACCTGCAGACCCCGGACGTCTACTTGTGGTACGACCCGCTGCCGAGCCCGGAGCCGGAGGGCTACGGCGACTTCCGCATGGCGATGTTCCGCGCCTTCGCCCAGCGCGGCCACTTCACCGAGAGCCTCTCCTACCGCCTCTCGCACATCCAGTCGCCGGGGTATCTCGCCATGCTGCCGGCCGGCTCGCGGCGTGAGATCGAGGAGCTGCGGCGGCGGGCGGCGGACGGCGCCGGACTGTCGGACGCCCTCAAGCGGGCCTGCGCCCGCTACGTGCTGGAGCCGGACCGGCGGCTCCCCGAAGGCGACGGGCTGCGCTA
>DATLOS010000476.1:0-5240 GCA_035536155.1 Elusimicrobiota bacterium | reverse complement strand
GCGGCGCGCAGCAATCAATAGATGCTCGAGTCCCGCCGCTTGCCGGTGTAGTCGAGGAAGACGGTCTTGAGCTCGGTGAAGAAGTGGAGGCCTTCCTTGGACATCTCGCGCTCGCCCACTCCCGAGCCCTTGACCCCGCCGAAGGGCACCTGGGCCTCGCCGCCGATCGTGGGCGAGTTCACGTGCACCATGCCCGCCTCCACCGACTCGGTGAACTTCAAGGCGAGCGTGAGGTCCTGGGTGTAGATCGCGCAGGTCAGGCCGAAGCGGCAATCGTTGGCCAGGCGGAGCATCTCGTCGAAGGTCTTGAAGCGCGCCGTCGCCAGCACCGGGCCGAAGACCTCCTCCTGGAAGAGGCGCATCTTGGGCGTGACGCCGTCGAACACCGTGGGCTCGACGAAGTAGCCGTGGGCGTAGGCGCCGCCCTCGAGGCGGCGGCCGCCGCAGAGGAGCTTGGCGCCCTCCTTCTTGGCCGACTCGATGTACTCGAGGTCGGTCTTGAGCTGGCCCTCGTCGACCGCCGGGCCCATGTCGGTCCCCGGCGCCAAGCCGTCGCCGATCTTGAAGGCCTTGGCGGCGGCGACGAGCTTGCCCAGGACCTTGTCGGCGATATCCTCGTGCAGGAGCAGGCGGCTCGTGGCCGTGCAGCGCTGCCCCGTCGAGCCGAAGGCGCCCTTGAGGACTCCGGCGAGCGCCAGGTCCAGGTCCGCGTCCTCCCAGACGATCGCCGGGTTCTTGCCGCCCATCTCGCAGGTGACCTTGACGCCGCGGCGGCCGCAGATGGTGTGCACGCGCTGGCCGATCTCGTTGGAGCCGGTGAAGGAGACGACCTTGACCCGCTCGTCCTCGACCAGGATGTCGCCGATCTCCGAGCCCGCGCCCATGACCAGGTTGAATACCCCCGGGGGCATGCCGGCCTCGGCGAACATCTCCGCGATCTTGGCGGCCATCGCCGGCACGAGCGAGGCGGGCTTGAAGACGACGGCGTTGCCGGCGACCAGGGCCGGGGCGAGCTTCCAGCAGGGGATGGCCCAGGGGAAGTTCCAGGGCGTGATCACGCTGGCCACGCCGATGGGCTGGCGGATGGTGTAGAGGAGGTTGTTGGGCAGCTCGGACGGCGCCGTGATGCCCATGAGGCGCATGCCTTCGCCGGAGAACCACTCGACCAGGTTCAAGCCCTTCTCCAGCTCGCCCAGGGCCTCGGGGAGGATCTTGCCCTGCTCGCGGGTCATGAGCCGGCCCAGCTCCTCCTTGCGCGATCGCGCGATGGCGGCAAAGCGCGCCAGGATGCGCCCGCGCTCCGGGCCGGGGGTCGCCCGCCAGCCCGGGAAGGCGGATTGGGCGGCGGCCAGCGCGTTTCGCGCGTCTTCGGCGCTGGCGCCTTGGAAGGTCGCGACCACGTCGCGGGTGTCGGCGGGGTTGACGGAGACGATCTCGCGCGATCCCCGGCCCTCCACCCACTTTCCTCCGATAAACTGCTTGAGGCGCAGGGTCTGGGCTTTGGGGCTCTCGGGTTTCGGCTTGGCGGTTGCGGGCATAGCGGTTCCTCCTATTTGGCGCGATCGAAAGCGGCTTGGGAGCAGCGGTCCATCAGGAAGGCGATCTCGAGGAGCCGCGCCTCGCGGCTCAGGGGGGCGGCGTCGGCCTCCAGCCGCAGGCCGACGGCGTCGATGGCGCGGGTCGAGGCGGAGAGGTCGGGGCGGCCGGACTGCGCGATCTGCGCGGATAGATCGGCCACGGTGGAGCGCGCGGAGCGCAGCTCCGCGACCAAGTCCTGGGCGGCGGCGACGGCGGCTCCCTGCTCGGCGGAGAGGGCGACCGGCCGCGACCCTTTGGGGAGCTGGGCGCGGACCTGGAGGAGCTGTTCCTCGGCCTTGCGCAGGTCGCGGGCCCGATCGGCGTCGCGATAGGACGCTCGGGCCGCGTCGGCGTCGGACGGCGCGGCGGCGCCGGCTGCGGAGGCTTTCTCCGAGAGGAGCTTGATCTTGACGTCGAGCGACTGGCCGGCCAGGACCAGCGCGTCCGCGCCGTCCTCGAGGGCCCTCTGCATGTCCGGGTCGGCCCCCGAGGCGGAGATGCGGGCGGCCTTGCGCACGGCCGCCGTGGCGGCGGCGAGGTGGGCGCGCGCCGGCGGCGTCAGCGCGGCGAAGGCGTCCATGGCCGCGCTCGCTTCCTTCATGGAGCGGTTCATGGCCGCGTCGGCGTTGCCGGCCTGGGCCTTGGCCAGCTCCGAGACGAGGTCGGGATCGTGGACGGCGTCGTCGGCCTTGCCGGCGGAGGAGACGGCGTCCCGCATGGCCGTCTTTCCGGCTTGGAGATTGTTCACGCGGAAATAGAGCGCCAGGCCGGCGATGGAGGACTCGAGCTCGGCGGAGTCCTTGCGCAGGAGCCGCAGGTCGTCGCCGACGGCGCGGCGTCCCGCCTTGGCGGCGCCGGTCTTGTCTCCCTCCGACGGCGGGAGGGCGGAGAGGTCCCCGATGATGGCGCGCAGGTCCTTGAGCAGTCCCTGGGCCTTCTCCAGCGCCGCGGTCTGCGCGGGCGAGAGGGCGGACGGGCCCAAGAGAGTCTCGAGCCGCGCCAGCGCGCCGCGCGCGCGGATGAAGGCGGCGCGGCTGCCCTCGCCGTCGTAGTTCTCGGCGCGCATGCGGCGCACGTCCGCCACCTGGGCCGACGGGCTCTCCGGCGTGGCCGCCGCGGCCGCGCGGACGCGGTCCGACTTCGCGAGCTCCTGGATCTCCGCCTCGAAAGGATTCGTCGCCGCGTCGGCGGCTTCGGCGGCCTTGAGGAAGTCCGTGAGCTCGGCGGAGTAGCGCTCGTAGTGGGACGCGGCCTGCGCCTTGCGCTCGGCCAGGCCCCAGCGCCCCAGGCCCCACTTGAGGTCGAGGAGGTTGGCTTGAGCCGACATCGTGAGGAGGTACGTGTTGAGCAGGGCCGGATGGGAGTCGATCGCGGCCTGGCGCAGGAGCGAGCCCGCGTCCGAGGGCTGGGCGGCCAGCGCGCAGGCGGGCAGGACGGCGAGGAGGGCGGCTCGGCGGATCAGTTGCACCGGCTTGCCCTCTTCAGGAAGGAGCCGTGCGAAAGCCGGCCGACGAACTTCCCCCCGCGCGCGACCTCGTTGCCCCGGACGAGCACACCGGCGATCGCTCCGGAGACGGTGCGGCCCTCGTAGGGATTGTAGTCCACGTTCATGTGCAGGTCCTTGTGGCGTAGGGTGAGCTTCTTCTTGGGATCGAGCAGAACGATGTCGGCGTCCGAGCCCGGGGCGATCGCGCCCTTGCGGGGATAGAGGCCGAAGAGCTTGGCCGGGGTCGTGGAAACGATGTCCACGAAGCGGTTCTCCGTGATATGGCCCTTGGCCACCGCGTCCCAGAGGAGCGGGATGCGGGTCTCGATGCCGGGGGCGCCGTTGGGGATCTTGGAGAAGTCCTTCTTTCCCAGCTCCTTGCCCGGCTTGCCGCCGCGGCCGACCATGCAGAAGGAGCAGTGGTCGGTGGAGACGACCTGGAGCCAGTTGTTGCGCAGGCCGCTCCAGAGCCGCTCCTCGTTGCCCTTGGGGCGCAGGGGCGGCGACATGACGAACTTGGCGCCCTCGAAGTTCGGGCGCTCGTAGTCGTCGTAGGAGAGGTAGAGGTACTGGGGGCACGTCTCGGCGAAGACCGGCAGGCCGCGCTCGCGCGCCCGGCGGACCTCCTCCATGGCGTCGCCCGCGGAGAGGTGGACGAAGTAGATGGGCACGCCCGCCATCTCGGCCAGGGCGATGGCGCGGTGGGTGGCCTCGGCTTCCGCGCTCATGGGCCGGGTGAGGGCATGGTACTTGGGCGCGGTCTGCTTCTTGGCCAAGGCCTGCTGCACCAGGACGTCGATCACGCCGCCGTTTTCGGCGTGCATGCAGACCATGCCGCCGTTCTCCTTGGTGCGCAGGAGGGCCCGGAATATCGTGGCGTCGTCGGACATGAAGATCCCGGGGTAGGCCATGAACAGCTTGAAGGTGCTGACACCCTGGTCCACCAGCTTGTCCATCTCGGTCCGCCGGACCTCGGGGAGGTCGACGACGATCATGTGGAAGCCGTAATCGACGGCGGACTTGCCCGCGGCCTTGCCGTGCCAGGTGTCGAGCGCCTCCTGGAGCGTCCCCCCCCGCTTCTGGATGGCGAAGTCGACGATCGACGTGGTCCCGCCGCAGGCCGCCGCGGTCGTGCCGGTCGCGAAGTCGTCGGCGGTGGTGGTGCCGCCGAAAGGCATGTCCAGGTGGGTGTGGACGTCGATGCCGCCCGGGAACACCTTGAGGCCCTTGGCGTCGATGACCTTCGCGCCCTCCGTGGGGAGCTCGACGCCGATGGCGGCGATCTTCCCCTTCTTCACCGCGACGTCGGCCGTGTAGCTGTTGGCGGCGTTGACGACGGTGCCGCCGCGGATGACGAGATCGTAGCTCATGCCTTTGTCCCCCTCGAAAGCGCGCCGTAGACGGCGAACGAGACGCCGAAGCTGATGAACCAGGCGTAGTGGTACATCGTGATCCAGAAAGGCGCCACCGAGGCGAGGCCCACGGTGCCCAAAAATCCCGGGATCACGGGAAGGATGCCGAGGACCAGCGCGATCATGGCTTTCGGGTTGACGCCGCCCGAGTACCAGTAGCGGCCCTCCCGCGAGTAGAGCTCGGGCACCTCGAGACGGCAGCCGCGCAGGACGAAGTAGTCGTAGATGAGGATGCCGCCGATCGAGCCGAGGAGCGAGGAGTAGGCCACCAGCCACTTGAAGATGTAGCCCGTCGGATCGGCCACGAGCTTCCAGGGCTGGATCAGGATGCCGGCGACGCCCGTGAGGTAGCCGCCGGTGCGGAAGCTGATGCGCTTGGGCCAGAGATGGGCCAAGTCGTTGGCCGGGCCGACCACGTTGGCGGCGATGTTCGTCGCCAGCGTGGCGATGCACAGGGACACGAGCGAGACCGCGAGGACCACGGGGTTGCGGAACTTGGTCAGGAGCACGACCGGGTCCCAGATGCTTTCCTTGTAGATCACGACGGTCGCCGAGGTCACGGCCACGCCGATGAAGGAGAAGAGGCCCATGGTCGTGGGCAGGCCCAGGGCCTGGCCCAGGATCTGGTCCCTCTGCGAGCGGGCGTAGCGGGTGAAGTCGGGGATGTTCAAGGACAGGGTCGCCCAGAAGCCGATCATGCCGGTCAGCGCGGGAAAGAAGAAGGACCAGAACTGCCCGGCCTTGGGCTGGCCCGGGGCGAAGGC
>DATLOS010000475.1:0-6626 GCA_035536155.1 Elusimicrobiota bacterium | reverse complement strand
CTGTACCTGCGCCGCGTCCCGGTCAACGCGGCGGTGATCTCCGCCGAGGAGTACAAGGCCCTCGAGCCCGACGCAGCCGAGGCGCCGTTCCGCCTGCGCTTAGCGGAGCGTCCCGCGGACCGCCCGCTCCTGCGCGCCGAGCTGGAACGCGCGCTCCGGCTCCATCCGGAGAGCCGCCGCGCCCGCCGACTTCTGGCTATAATGGATGGCCGACCATGAAGATCTACACGCGCACGGGGGACTCCGGGCAGACCGGCCTCATCGGAGGCGAGCGCGTGGCCAAGGACCACCCCCGGGTCGCGGCCTACGGCGCGGTCGACGAGACGAACTCCTGCGTCGGCGCGGCCCTGAGCGTCCTGCCCAAGCGCCCGGCTTTCGCGGCGTTTCGAGCCGACCTTGCGCGGATCCAAGGCGAGCTCTTCTCCATCGGCGCGATCCTGGCCGCGCCCGGCGGCAAGAGCCCGGGCGCGCGGCTCGACCCGGGCGCCGCCGCGCGCCTCGAGGCCGAGATCGACCGGATGGACGCCGAGCTGGAGCCTCTCAAGACTTTCATCCTTCCGGGCGGCTCGCCCGCCGGCGCCGCGCTCCACGTCGCGCGCTCCGCCTGCCGCCGCGCCGAGCGGGCCGCCGTCTCCCTGGGCAAGGGCGAGGCGCCGGAAGCCGCGCTCGTCTACCTGAACCGCCTCTCCGACCACCTCTTCACCGCGGCCCGCTGGGTGAACCGGAAGCTCAAGGTCCGGGAGACGCCCTGGAAGGGCTCCGCGTGAGGACCGCCGATCCCGCCGTGCGGCGCAAGGCGCTGGCCCTCTTGGCGGCCGGGATAGCGCTCCTCGCGGCCGGCCTCGCGTTGTTGCGCCAAGCCGGCGCCTTCTGATATTCTAGACGTCATGCTGCTCGACCCGATCCGAAGCGTCTGGGACTTCTCCTTCTACAAGAGCCTCCCCCGCAAGAGCCTGGGCGCCGTCACCGGCTACATCGCCTACCTCAGCGTCTTGTTCTCGTTCGCCTTCGTGGCGGCGCTCTACATCTACGTCCGCCCCGTAATCGCCGACGCGGTGGAGTGGGCCGCCGCGTCCGTCCCCACGCTGACCCTGACCGGCGGCAAGCTCTCGAGCCAGCTCACGGCGCCGGTGACGGTGCGCCATCCCAAGGTCCCCGAGGCGGCGATCATGATCGACACCGCCCGCACCGAGCCGGTCACCGCGGGCGAGATGGCCGAGAAGAAGGTCGCCGCGTATCTGACGCAGAACGCCGCCTACCTCCTGACCCAGAGCCGTCTGGAGACCTACCCCTTCGACAAGGCCGCCTCGAAGCAGCCCCTGGTCATCGACGCCAGTTTCTACCGGACCATGGGGGTCGCGCTGACCCGCGTCCTGTATCCCATCGCCTTCGTCTTCACCTGCGTGATGTTCGCCCTCTGGAAGCACGTCGCGGCGCTGATCTACAGCCTGCCGGCCCTCGCCCTCAACTCCGGCATGTCCCTGGGCCTGGACTTCCCCTCGCTCTACAAGGTCGCGGCCTACGCCCAGACGCCGGTGATCGTGCTCCAGGCCCTCGCGCTGTTCCTGCCGCAGCGGGTCGCCCACTTCGGGATCGTCGGCTTCGCCATCGTCTGCGCCTACCTTTGGAAAGCCCTGCGCGCCATCCAGCAGGACGCCCAGCCCGCGGCCTAGCCCGGGCCGCGGCCTTCTGCGTCGTCTTGGCGGCGGGCTGCTCGCCCGCGCGCTTCAGCCTCACGGGCTCCATCACGGTCGCTCCCCGCCTCAGCCACCGCGCGGAGCAGCCCAACACCGTCCTCTTCGTGGTCGCCTCGAACGCGGCCGGGGTCCCGGTGGCCGTCCAGCGTATCATCAATCCTTCCTTTCCCCTGACGTATAGGATGAGAAACGAGGACCTGGTCCTGCCCGGCCCGGTCTGGCATGGCGCGCTGACCATCCGCGTCTTCGTCAATACCCACGGCCAAGCCGGCGTGACGATGAAAGGAGATTTAACCGGCTCTCAT
Organism: Elusimicrobiota bacterium; assembly: GCA_035536155.1. Lineage (GTDB taxonomy): Bacteria > Elusimicrobiota > Elusimicrobia > UBA1565 > UBA1565 > DATLOS01. Next base: position 4,624 of record DATLOS010000475.1, on the reverse strand, counting down.
CGCGCGACGGCGCGTTCGGGCGAGCGCGGCGTCGACGTCGTCATCGACCGGGAGATCTAGGGCTCGCCCGGGGGGGCACGCGCGGCGCGGCGGGATACGTTCCTCTCAGCCTGGCGAGGTAGAAGCGCGCCAAGCTCATCACGGAGTCGTACCAGACGATGGAGCTCAGGTTGTCGTCGCCGTCCCGCCTCTGCCCTCCCCCCGAAAGCAAGCGGATGGCGCCCCAGCCCACGTCGTCCAAACCGTAGTCGCCGGCGATCTGCACGTAATGCGGGGTCGCGCCGCGGCGTCCCCCCCTCTGGGCGAAGTCCAACACGGCCTGCAGCGGAAAGCCGAGGAGCAGCCCCTCCTCGGCGCGGTAGCTCAACGGCGCGTTCAGGATGCGCCCGATCTCGTCCTGGAACGCCGCGATCTTATTCGAGGCGGTCACGTCGCCCCAAAGGCGAAACCGCGAGAAATTCGCCTCTTCCAGCATGACCCGCGACATCGCGTCGATGTCGAACACGATCAGGTCTCCCGGGGACTGCATGAGGAACAGCTTCGGAGAGATCCACCCGAGGACCTCGGCGAGGGCCGCGACGCCGCGCTCGGTGGACAGATAGGATGCGCCGTAGCGGCCTCCGGACGCCGGCAGTCTCGTCGCCGATTTCGCCCCGGCGATCGTCGTCAGAACGCTGCTGTTGAGCAGCCAATCCTTGACCTCGGTATGGACGTCCGGGCTCGCCAGCACCTCGCCGGTCTTGACGAGGCGTGCCGAGGCTTCCAGCAGATGCGGTATTCTCTCCTCCATCCCCAAGCCCACCAGCGCCCCGGCCTGCCGGCTTATCCGGCCCTCGAAGAGCTCATCCAGGTTTTTGGCGTCATTGGGGTTGGGGGAGAGGTTTTTCGCCGCCTTCCCGAAACGACGCTCGATCTCGTCCAATGCCGGCGACTCCTTGAGGCCCGCGCTCTCGCCCATGGACTTTGAGGTGAATCTCACGTGCTCGGCCCCCATGCCCCTGCGCGTCAAGTTCCCGTCCACCTGCTCGAAGACCTGCGCCTGCAGATCGCCATGCGCGGGATTGCGCAGCTCCGCCATCGGCACGGTGTCGGCCTCGGCCAAGTGCTCCGGCAAGGCCAGATCGATTTTCACGTTCTCGCCGCGCCAGACCGTGGTGCGGCCTTCCTGGATGCTGATCGGCAGCGGGCTCAAGGCCAGGGCCGCGTCGCCGTTCAGGGCTTGGGAGAGGTCGGCGACGAAAGGGACGTTGAGCGTCATATTCGGCGAGAAGCCCTGATCCGCCAGCGACACGCGCGCTCGCACGTACGTCCGCGCTTCCCCCGCCGAGAAGGCGGCACGGGGAAGGCCCAAGAGCAGGAGGGCGAGAGCCGCGAGCGCCGGGCGAAGGGTTCTTCGCATAGGCAAGGTTTAGCCCCCGCCGAGCCCGCGAAGCAGGGACCTAGGTCCCACTATTTTATAGGTCTAAGGGCCTATGCCCGTTTCAGGCGACCGTCAGCCCGCAGACGCGGAAGGTCGGGCTGGCGATGGAGCCGTAAAAGCGAAGATCGTCGGCCACCGCGTCGACGCCATTCAGGACGTCGAGGATGTTCGCCGAGATCATGGCGCCGCGCACGGCGTGCGCGAGCTCGCCGCCCTGGACCGCGACCCCGGAGACGCCCACGGAGAACTCGCCGCTCACCGCGTCGGCCGTGTGCATGCCCATGATCTCGAGGACCAGGATCCCGTCCGCGGTGCCGCGCAGGAGCTCGTCGCGGCCGGTCTTGCCGGGCGCCAGGAAGAAGTTGGAGGGGCCCGGCGAGGGCATCCCGCGAAAGCCCGCTCGCCCGGCGCAGCCGTTCGACTCCCGGCCCTCCCGGCGGGCGGTGTAGGCGTCGTGGAAGAACTCCTTGAGGACGCCGCCCTCGATCATCGCCTTGCGGCGGGTCGGGACGCCCTCGTCGTCGTGAAGGGCGCTGGCGAGGCCGCCGCGCATGCGGGGGTCGTCGACGAAGCTGACCAGGGGGCTCGCCACCGCCTCGCCCACCCGGCCCTTGAACAAGGAGCGCCCGCGCTGCACCGCGTCCGCCGAGAGGGCGCCGGCGAGCATCTCCAGGAACTCCCCGGCGACCCAGGGATCGAGCACGACGGAGCGGCGCCGGCTCGGGAGCTTCTTGGCCCCCAGAAGGGCCGCGGTCCGGAAGGCCGCGTCCCGCCCGATCCGGTCGAAGTCGAGCGCCCCCGCGCCGCGGGCAAGCTCGGAGGCCGCGCCGATCTGGACGCCGCCGGCGTCCTCCCCGCACAAGGACAAGCCCGCGCTCGCGGACGTACCGGACTCGAGCGCCCGGACGCCCTCCGTGCTCACGATCGCGGTCGACGCCGAGCTCTCCCCGTAGCCGGAGTGCAGGGCCTTGGTCAGGCGCTTGTCGCGGGCGAGCGCGGCCCGCTCCGCGGCCTCGAGGCGGGCGGCGAAGCCCTCGAGCGGGAGCGAGAACGTCTCGGGGTCGACGAGGGAGTCCGCCAGCTCCGCGTCGCCCGACGCCGGCCGAACGCGGGGAAGCGTCCGCTCCCGGTCGGCGGGCAGGTGCCGCAGCTGCTCGCGGGCCCGGGCGAAGGCCTCCTCGAGGACCTCATCGCCCAAGCCGCCGCCGTGCGCGAAGGCCATCCGATCGCCGTCCAGGAGGCGGATGCCGAGCCCCTCCTCGGAGGACTCCTGGAGCGCCTCGACGCGGCCCTCCTTGCGCTCGACGCCCCGGTCGCGTCCGCGCGCCATATAGACCTCGGCGCCGATGCCCGGAGCCTTCTTGCGGACCCACTCGAGCGCGCGCTCGGCCCGCTCCAGGAGATCGCCGTCCCGGCTCACCGGGGAAACTTCTCCAGCCCGACGTAGCCGAGGTAGATGAAGAGGAGCGCCACCAAGAGGAAGAAGGTTCCGTACTTTTGGCGGTGGAGCGCGATGTAGGAGTCGTTGAGGAAGAACTCCCGCGCGAAGGCGTTCAAGCGCTCCATCAAGCGGGGCTGGTAGAGATACCCCAGGCCGGCGAGGAAGAAGACGCAGCCCGCGCCGACCTCGAGCCAGGGGTTCATGCTGCGGAGGAGGCGTTGTAGGCGTTCATCGCGGCGTCGACGCCTTCGCGGCAGGCGCTCGCCAGGGCGGCCGCGGCGCGCTCGACCATGTCGTCGACCGCGGCGCGCTCCTCGGGGCGGAAGCGCCCGAGGACGAAGTCGGCGCCGTCCACGCGCTCGGGCCGGGGGCCGATCCCCAGGCGAACGCGGGGGACGTCCTTGGTGCCGAGCCGCTCCAGCACCGACTCCAGCCCCCTCTGCCCGCCCGAGGAGCCGGTCTTGCGGATGCGGATGCGGCCAAGGGGAAGGTCCATGTCGTCGGACACGACCAAAGCGTCGCCCGGCCCGATCTTATAGAAGGCCGCGAAACCCTGCACGAAGTCGCCCGACGCGTTCATGAAGGTCTGCGGCTTTACCAGCCAGAGGCCGCCCGCCGTCTGCGCCACCAACCCCGCCCGCCACGGCTTCCAGGCCGCGCCCGATTTCTCCAGCTCGAGAAACCGGTCCACGGCCCGGAAGCCGACGTTGTGGCGAGTGCCCTCGTAGCGCTCCCCGGGGTTGCCCAGCCCGATGACGAGGCGGATGGCCAGGCTCTACTTCCCTTCCTTCTTGCCGGCCTCCGGCTTGGCGGCGGCCTTGGCGTCGGGCTTGGCGCCCTTCGCGTCGGCCTTGGCGCCCTCGGCGCCTTCCTCGTCCTTCTTGCCCTTGGTCGCGACCAGCTCGGGCTCCGAGGCGCCCGGCGCGGCGGCGGCCGCCTCCGGCGCGGCCTCCTCCACGATGCGGACGATGGTCACCACGATGTGCGCGGCGTCGTCGAGGACCTCGAGGCCGGCCGGCGCGGCGACGTCGGAGACGTGCAGCGCCTTGCCGATCTCGAGCTTGGAGATGTCGAGGTCGAGCTTCTGCGGGATCGCGTTGGGCAGGCCGCGGACCTTGAACTCGCGCAGCACGTGCTCGAGCACGCCGCCCTGGAGCTTCACGCCCGGCGCCTCGCCGACGAGGTGCAGCGGCACCTTGACCTCGATCTTCTTCTTGAGGTCGATGCGCTGGAAGTCGGCGTGGATGGGCTGGCTGGTGACCACGTGGCGCTGGAGCGCCTTCACGATCACGGTGTCCTCGCCCTTCGAGTGCTTCAGGTGGATGATGGCGTTGTTGCCGCCCGTCTTGAGCGCGCCCAACAGCTCCTTCTCGGAGACGACCACGGTCAGGTTCGAGCCGGAGCCTCCGTAAACGACCCCGGGGACCAAGCGCGACTTGCGCAGGTCGGAAAGGGCTTTCTTCGAGCCGCTTCCTTCGCGGATCTCGGCCTTCAACTTTATCTCTTCCATTTCTGTTTCCTCTGTTCCCGGGCCCGTTCCCTACCGCGCCCGCTTAGACAAATAGCTCGCTGATGGACTCCCCGCAGTGGTTGCGCCGGATCGCCTCTCCGACGAGCGGCGCGATCGAGAGAACCGTGATCTTCCCGCCTTTCGGGACCGTGGTCGGGATCGAATCGGTGAGGATGAGCTCCTCGAGGCCGGACTGGTTGACGAGGTCCACCGCGCTCCCCGAGAGGACCGCGTGCACGCAGGCCGCGTAGAC
>DATLOS010000474.1:0-4949 GCA_035536155.1 Elusimicrobiota bacterium | reverse complement strand
CGCTTTCCTGATCCGCGCCCGACAACCGAGAGGACCTCATCCATGAAAAAACTGTGGCTGGCCTTCGCCGCCGTCATCGTCGCCTCGTTCTCCATCCTGGGCTGGGTGGGAACCGAGATCTACCGGCACAAGCCGCCGATCCCGGCCGAGGTCGTAGACGATGCCGGCGCCCGCGTCATCGCCCCGGGCGAGATCGAGACGGGCCAGAACGTCTGGCAGGCCCTGGGCGGCATGGAGCTGGGCACGGTCTGGGGGCACGGGGCCTACGTCGCCCCGGACTGGACGGCGGACTGGCTCCACCGGGAGCTCGCCTTCGCGCTGGACTCGTGGGCCCGCGCCGCGGGCGCCAAGTCGTATGACGCGCTGGCCCCCGAGGCCCAAGCGGGCTTGCGCCAGCGCCTCGAGAGCGTGTTCCGGACCAACGCCTACGACCCCGCGACCGGGCGCCTGACCGTCGCCAAGGTCCGCGCCGACGCCTTCCGCGAGAACCTGGCGCACTACTCGGACGTCTTCGCCAACGGCCGCAAGGCTTACGCCATGCCCAAGGGGTCCCTGAGCGACCCCGCGAAACTGCGCCAGCTGGCGGCCTTCTTCTTCTGGACCTCGTGGGCCGCCTCGACCCAGAGGCCCGGAAGCGCCGCGACCTACACCAACAACTGGCCCCACGAGCCCCTCGTCGGCAACCGCCCCACGGGCGCGGCGGTGGTGTGGACCGGGGTGAGCATCATCATGCTCCTGGCCGGCATCTGCGCCTTGGTCTGGTTCTACGCCGGCTCGGACTACGGCCGCCTGAAGGAAACCGCCCCCGCGAGGGATCCTTTGCTGGGTCTGCGCCTCACGCCGTCCCAGAAGATGACCATCCCCTACTTCGCCGTCGCCGCCGCGCTGATCCTCGTCCAGATCGTGGTCGGCGTCGTCACCGCCCACTACGGCGTGGAAGGCGACGGCTTCTACGGGATACCGCTCTCGCGCTGGCTGCCCTACGTGGTCACGCGCACCTGGCACGTCCAGCTCGGCCTCTTCTGGATCGCGACCACCTGGCTGGCCGCCGGCCTCTTCATCGCGCCCCTCATCCTCGGGCGAGAGCCCAAGGGCCAGGCCGTCGGCGTCGGCGCGCTCCTCGCCGCCCTCGTCGTGGTGGTCGTGGGCTCGCTGGCCGGGGAGTGGATGAGCGTGTTCCACAAGTTCTCGGGCGACGCCTGGTTCTGGCTCGGCCATCAGGGCTACGAGTACACCGACCTGGGCCGGGTCTGGCAGCTCGGGCTCTTCGCCGGGCTCCTCCTCTGGCTGGCCCTGGTGGGGCGCGCCGTGATCCCGACCCTCCTCGCGAAGCGGGCGGGAAGCTCGAGGCTGCTCGGCCTTTTCCTGGTCTCGGCGGTGGCCATCGCCGGCTTCTACGGCGCCGGCCTCGCCTGGGGCAAGCACTCGCACCTGAGCATGGTCGAGTACTGGCGCTGGTGGGTCGTCCACCTGTGGGTGGAGGGCTTCTTCGAGGTCTTCGCGACGGTGGTCATCGCCTTCCTCTTCGCGAAGATGGGGCTCGTCGAGGACGGCGCCGCAGCCGAAGCCACCTTGCTCGCCGCGACGATCTATCTCGCGGGCGGCATCGTGGGGACCCTCCACCACCTCTACTTCACCGGCACGCCGACGGCGGCGCTGGCGCTGGGCTCGGTGTTCAGCGCGCTCGAGGTCGTGCCCCTGTGCCTGATGGGCTACGAGGCCTGGGACCATATCCGCGTCTCGCGCGCCGCGCCCTGGGTGCGAGACTACATCTGGCCGATCCGCTTCTTCGTGGCGGTCGCCTTCTGGAACATGGTCGGCGCCGGGCTCTTCGGCTTCATGATCAACCCGCCGATCGCGCTCTATTACATGCAGGGGCTCAACACCACCCCGCTCCACGGCCACGCCGCGCTCTTCGGCGTCTACGGGATGCTGGGCATCGGCCTGATGCTCTTCTGCCTCCGGGCCGCCACGGCGGGGCGCCCGTGGAAAAACGGGCTCATCCGCTTCGGCTTCTGGGGCATGAACGGCGGCCTGCTCGCGATGTGCGTGCTAAGCCTTTTGCCCGTGGGCCTCATGCAGACGATCGCCTCCGTGGACAAGGGGTATTGGTACGCGCGCAGCGCGGAGTTCCTGCAGACGCCCCTGATGACCACTCTGCGCTGGCTGCGCATCCCGGGAGACACCCTCTTCGCCCTCGGCGCGGTCGCGCTGGTCGTCTTCGTCGCGGGACTGGGAACCGGCTGGTCGTATGAGAAGGGAGCGCCGGAGGCCGGGCGCGAGCTCGAGCCCGAGAAGGCCCCGTTAACGACGGCTTGAAATTTACTTAAATGTAGCCGTGCACATCAGCGTCATCGGCACGGGCTACGTCGGCTTGGTCACGGGCGCCTGCTTCGCGGAGTTCGGCGTCGCCGTCACCTGCGTGGACAAGGACGCCGCCCGCATCGAGCGCTTGAAGAAGGGCGACGTCCCCTTCTACGAGCCCGGGATCACCGAGCTCGTGGCCAAGGGCCTGCGCGAAGGACGGCTCCACTTCACCACCGACGCGGCCAAGGCCGTCGAGGACGCGCTGGTCATCTTCATCGCGGTCGGCACGCCCCCGCGCCCCGACGGCTCCTCCGACCTCTCTTTCGTCGAGGACGTGGGCCGCGCCATCGCCAAGACCATGACCGGCTACAAGGTGGTCGTCACCAAGTCCACCGTCCCGGTCGGCACCGGCGAGCGCCTGCGCGAGGTGATCCGCGCCCACCGCTCCGGGGACTTCCGCTTCGACATCGTCTCGAACCCGGAGTTCCTGCGCGAGGGCTCCGCCATCGACGACTTCATGCGCCCCAACCGCGTGGTCCTCGGCGCCGACAGCGAGCAGGCCGTGGCGATCATGAAGGACCTCTACCGGCCCCTCTACCTCATCGAGACCCCCTTCGTCGTCACCGACATCCAGTCCGCGGAGATGATCAAGTACGCCTCCAACGCCTTCCTGGCGGTGAAGATCTCCTTCATCAACGAGATCGCCAACCTCTGCGAGAAGGTCGGCGCCGATGTCCAGGTCGTGGCCAAGGGCATGGGCCTCGACCAGCGCATCGGCTCCAAGTTCCTCCACGCCGGTCCGGGCTTCGGCGGCTCCTGCTTCCCGAAGGACTTGGCGGCCCTCGTCCACATGGGCGAGACCGCCGGCCAGCACATGCAGATCGCCGAGGCGGCCGTCCGCGTCAACGAGGAGCAGCGGGAGCGGATGGTGAAGAAGATCGAGGCCGCCGCGGGCGGGCTCAAGGGCAAGACTTTCGCCGTGCTGGGCCTCTCCTTCAAGCCCAACACCAACGACCTGCGCGAGGCCCCGGCCTTGGACATCGCCAAGGCGCTCCTCAAGGCGGGCGCGGCGGTGCGCGCCTGCGACCCGGCGGCTCTCGAGGAGGGCTGCAAGCTGGTGCCCGGCCTGGCGCCCGCCAAGGACGCCTACGACGCGGCCAAGGGCGCGGACGCGGTCGTCATCATGACCGAGTGGAACCAGTTCCGCAACCTGGACTTCGATCAGCTCAAGAAGGCGATGCGCGCGCCGCTGCTCATCGACCTGCGCAACGTCTACGAGGCCGCCCGCGTCACGGGCTTCGGGTTCCAGTACGTCTCCGTCGGCCGCGCCGACAAGGGCGTCGTTCGGGCGAAGACCCGGGCTTAGGCCTCGACGGTCACCATCCAGCCCAGGCCGAAGCGGTCGCTGAGCATGCCGAAGCGCGGCGACCAGAAGGTCTTGGCCAGCGGCATCGTCACTTTCCCCCCTTCGGCCAGCGCGGCGAAGACGCGCTCGGCCTCGGCTTCCGTGGCGACGGCGACCGACAGCGAGAAGCCGGCGAAGTTCGGCCCCCCTCCTCGTCCGTCGGAGGCCATGAGGACGGACTCCCCGACGCGAAACGTCCCGTGCATGACCTTGGTCTCGAAGCCCGGCGGGATCGCGCCGGGCGGGACCGGCTCCGGGCTGTCCTTGTAGCGCAGCATCATCTCCACGCGGGCGCCGAGGACCTTCCGGTAGAACTCGAGCGCCTCCTCGCAGCGGCCGCCGAAGAAAAGATAGGGCTCGATTTTTGACGGCATGGTCATTCCTCCTTTATCAGACGCAGCGTCGCGGCGTCGGGCTCTCCTTCATAATACTTCTCGAGCAGGCGCTCGAAGACCGAGCCCGGGGCCGACACGGACGCGAAGAGCGTCGCGCAGGACTTGAGCTTCAGATCGTCGGGATAGCCGAAGAGCTCCGCAGCGGTCCGCCCCTCGACGCGAAGCGCGGCCTCCGCGCATTCCAGCAGCCGCGGCCCCAGAAGCGGATGCTTAAGATAGGCCGCGGCCTCCTCGAGGCTCTTGATCGAGTAGCGCTTCGACGTCGCGCTCATGGCGAGGCCGTCGATCTGCGGGAAGACGAACCACATCCAATGCGTTCGCTTGCGGCCGGCCACGATCTCCGCGAGCGCCTGGGCGTAGACGCCTTCCTGCGCCCTCACGAAACGGCTCAGGTCGAAAGGGTCGTCCATGACGGTCGTCACGGCCCCGCTAGCGGATCAGCCCCGGCTTGTCGAGCATCGCCACCGCCACGGCAGCCAACATCAATACAAAGGAGACCGCGTAATTCCACCGGATCGGCTCCTTCAGATACGCCAGGCAGAACGCGATGAAGACCGTGATCGAGATCGCCTCCTGGATGATCTTGAGCTGAGGCGCCGTGAAAGTGCCGTGGCCGAAGCGGTTGGCCGGCACCTGGAGCATGTACTCGGGAAGGGCGATCAGCCAGCTCGTCAGGATCACGACCCAGAGCGCGCGCGACTTGTAGCGCAGGTGGCCGTACCAGGCCGCGGTCATGAAGCAGTTCGAGCCGACGAGGAGCAGGACGGTGCGCATGGGTTTCGAGCCCTCCCAGGTGCTACAATCGGCCCTATGATACGAAACCTTCCCGTCATGGCTCTGCT
>DATLOS010000473.1:0-7215 GCA_035536155.1 Elusimicrobiota bacterium | reverse complement strand
TGACGTCCTCGCCGGAGGCGGTGAGCTGCAGCAGGCAGACCTTCTCGTGGTAGACGTAGAAGCTGTCGGACTCGAGGTCGACGGCGATCTCCTTCTGTCCGGCGAGATCGGAGGCGAGGCGCTCGAGCTGCGGAATGGTCTCGATGATCCGCGGCTCGGGGAGCTCTTGCTTGGGTCGGCTCATCCGCCGCTGAGCTCCTGGGCCCGCCGCGTGGCCGTGACCACAGCGTCGATGAGGACGGTGCGCAGGCCCTTGGACTCGAGCTCGTGGATGGCGGCGATCGCGGTGCCGCCGGGCGTCGTCACCTCGTCCTTGAGGATGGCGGGGTGCTTGCCGGTCTCCAGCACCATCTTGGCCGCGCCGAACACCGTCTGGGCGGCGAGGCGTCGCGCGATGTCGCGCGGGATGCCCATCTTGACGCCGCCGTCGGTCAGCGCCTCGATCACCATGTAGATGTAGACGGGGCCCGAGCCGGAGAGGCCCGTCGCGGCGTTGAGGAGGGACTCGGGCAGCAGCTCGACCTTTCCCACGGCCTTGAAGATGGCTTCGGCGACGCGCAGGTCGGCGTCGGAGGCGTGCGCGCCCTTGGACAGGGCGGTGGCGCCCTCGTCGACCTGGGCGGGGGTGTTGGGCATGGCGCGCACGACCGCGAGGGGCTTGCCGAGGAGGCTCGCCACGGTGTCGGTGGTGATGCCGGCCATGACGCTGATCGCGAGCTGCTTGTCGGTGACCGCCGGGGCGATCTCCTGCAGGACGGCCGGAGCGGTCTGCGGCTTCACGCAGAGAAGGAGGATGTCGGCGCCGCGCGCCGCCGCGAGGTTGCTCGCGCAAACCTGGACGCCCCAGCGCTTCTTGAGCTCGGCCAAGGCCTGGGGGCTGCGGCGGCTGGCGCGGATGCGCTTGGCGTCGACGAGCTTCGCCTTGAGCATGCCGCCGATGAGCGCCGAGCCCATGTGGCCCGCGCCGATGACCGCGATAGTCTTGTTCTTGAGCATGCCGGAAAATGAAAAGCCCGGAACCCGTCCTCGGCGTTCCGGGCCCGCGCCAACTGCGCTAGGTTATATCAGCTAGGGTCGAGGGTGTCAATGGCGGCCCGCCTTGCGCGGGGGCCCGCCGGCGTGGGGATAGGTCTTTAGTCCTATATTGGTATGGGTCCCAGGACCCTCCATACCCCTAGGACTACCGCTACCCTCGAAGAAGGGGGTGCGGTGAAAAGACTCCGGACGCTCATCCTGGCGACGATGTTGGCGGCTCCCGCCGCTCATGCGGTGCCGCGGGCCGGCGTCCATAACGGCGGCGTCAGCGGCGTCGGGAACTTCGGGGCGGCGCTGGGCGCGGGCGGCGATTCCGCCTTGGTCCAGCCCGGAGACGCCGCCCCGAGCCCCTGGCTCGGCGCCTCCCTCGCCTCCGCGGGGGGCTTGGACGCGGTCCCGCCCGACGCCTTGGCCGCGGGCCTGCAGGAGAGGCTGCCGCAGGTCGCGGATTTCGTGCGGCAGATCCAAGGGGCCCAGAGCCCCGCCTTGGCGGAGCAGGCGGCGCGGCGCTTTTCCGAGGACCTGATCCGCAACGTCGAGGGGAAGACCTCCGGGCATCCTTTATACGTGGCGGACGTGGCGCTTCTGGCCGCCCTGAACGACCGCGACCCGGCGGGGGCGCTGGCGCGGCTGGCGGACAAGGTCCGGGGGAGCAAAGCCGATCCGGGCGTGGAGCGGGGCCTGGCGGCGATGGGCCAGTACGGGAACCCGGCGCTGCAGCGGGTGGCGGCGCAGCTGAGCCGGCATAGCGAGGACTTGCTGCGAGCGATCAACGCCGGGAGCGACGCGGAGTTCCTGGTGATGAAGATGGACCAGGGCCGCGATCATCCGGGAGACGCCCTCCGGGACGCCTACGCGGGCGAGACGTCGGTGCGCACGGAGCGCGACCCCGCCCAGACCCGGGCGCCCAACGCCGCGCTGGGCCTTAAGCCGTCCGAAGCCGAGCCGGAGGAGTACGACGTGATCATCGTCGGGGCCGGTCCCGGCGGCGTCGCCGCCGCCCTTGAGACCGACCGGCAGGCGCGGGAGGCGGGGCTTCCTCCCCCGCGCATACTCATCTTGGAGAAGCGCGGGCCGCAGGGGACGCGCCAGAACTACCTGGGCATGCACGGCCGGACGCTCAATATGATGGCGGGCAACGGGGTGAGCTGGGAGGGCGCGGACTTCCTCAACCTGGCCCGGACCGAGCAGACCGACATGACCCAGGCGGAGGCCGGCGCCGACGCCGGCGACCAGCGGAATCCCAAGAAGGTGACGCGCTTCAAGCCGCGCAAGATCAAGCCGCAGGCGGGCCTCCACACGGTATCCGATCTCCTGCGGGACGATCGATCCGCGACCAACAACATCCCCATCGCCGAGGTGGAGCGCGCCTTCCGGGCCGCCCTGGCGGGCCGCCCCAACATCCGCCTGCAGTACTACACGGGCTTGACCGAGCAGTCCGCGCTCCACCAGGACGAGAAGGGGTGGACCATGACGGCCGCCGCCCAGGACGGCGGCGCCCGGACTTATCGCGCCCGCTTCGTGGTCGGCGCCGACGGGGCGCGGAGCCTGGTCCGCCAGAAGCTCGGCGTCAAGATGGACGTCCCGGCCGAATACGTCCATCTCAAGACGAGCATGGCGGTGGGGATACTGGACACGCCGGGCGACGGCGTCGTGCGCCGCATCCTCGTCCCCGACGAGACCGGGCAGACGAAGTACCGGAAGATCTACACGATGGGCGGGCTGCGCTCCACCGGGGCCAACGCGGAGATCCCGGCGGGGATGTCCTTCAAGGACGACGCGGAGCTGGAGACCTGGTGGAGGAGCCAACTCGCGCGCCTCGGCGTCTCGCCGGACACGCCCGTCAAGGTGAAGCCGAGCCGCTTCGACATACTGCTCCTGCGCGCGGCCCAGGTCGTCGTCGGGAACGCGGCATTTTCGAGCAGCGTCTTCCTGATCGGGGACGCCGTGCGCACCGGCCATCCCGGCACCGCGGCCTTCATGCAGGGCGCCATCCGGGACGGGGCCCGGTTCGCGCTCGCCTACGTCCGCTTCTCCTCGGCGCGCACGGGCCGGGAATATCGGCGCGTCGTGCGCTGGTTCGAGACCTCCACCGCGCGGGCGACGAACGCGCTGCAGCGGCGGGCCGCGCAGTTCTTCCCGCCGCCCGGCGAGGGGCACGGGAAATAAGGGCTATTTGAAGAGGCGGCGGAAGGACGCCATCTCGAGCGGCTTCATGTCCTTGTCGCCCGGCGCGCGCACCGCCAGCGACAGAACGCCCTGCATCGGCCCGAGCGCCAGATACTGCGCCTCGTTGGGGTTGACGAGGATGGAGATCGCTCCCTTTTCCATCGCTTTGGAGGGCTTGTAGATGTCGGCCACCAGCACGTTCTGGAGCAGGGTCGCGCAGTACTTCTCCATGCGTCCGCCGGAGGATTCCATGGCGGTGTCGAACGTCACCATCACGTCCACCCGGTCGCCCCTCTGAATGAACGGGATCTGGCTCTCCGAGACCTGGATGCCGACGGCGCGGTAGCCCGGCGGGACGGGGACGGCCCGGGACGCCGGCGCTTCCTTGTCTGCGCTCCAGACGCTGGCGGCGACGGCTAGCCCGATGATTCCGGCGAGTGCGGCGGTCTTGCTCTTCACGGTGTTCACCTCGTTCATGCGGCGGTATGCGCCATTAAAGAGCGCGCTTCTCGAAAATCTCCTCCAGCGTCGTCCGCCGAGTCTCCAGCGCATATTCGACGCCGTCCAGCCTCCACAAGATCATGGATCCTCGCGGAGTCGGCACACGACGTCCCGCGGACGTCTCTATAAGAGCGCCGACTCTCTTGGTCACGATCAGCCTCTCCTCCACGGCGCCGGGGCGGGCGGGGATGGAGCCCGGGAGGACGGGCAGGCCGCGCTCCCCGCGGGGCAAGACGTGCGCGTCATCCCGTCGGCCGAGCCGCAGCGGGGCGAGGAGGAGCGCGGCCGCGGCCGCCGCCGACACGAGCACGCGGGCGATCGGCGCCCAGGACGGCGCGGCGGTCTCCGGGGCAAGGAGGCGCGCGCGCAGGCTCCCGCGCACCGCGCTCTCCCGGCTGAAGTCGGCGCGGAGCAGGCGGCGCGCGACGGCCAGGGACCCCGGATCGTCGGCGAGGGACGGGATGTCGCCCAGGTCGTCGTAGCGGGTCACTGATCCTCCCCGAGGGAGCCCTTCATCTTCTTGAGGGCGCGGTGGATGATGACCCCGACGTTGGCGTCGCTGAGCTCCAGCGCGGCGGCGATCTCGCGGTTGGTCATTCCGCCTCCGAAGCGCAGCGCCAGGATCTCGCGCTCGCGCTCGTCCAGGACGGCCATGGACTCGAGGAGCGCGCGCCGCTCCTCGTCCTTGGAGAGGAGCTCCTCGCTTCCCGGGGCGGGGTCCGGCCGGCCGTGGAAGGCGTCGAGCGGAAGCCAGGAGAACCAGGCCTTGGCGCGAAAGTGGTCGATGACGGCGCTGCGGGCGATGGCGAAGAGCCACGCGGCCGCGGGGCCGCGACGGGGATCGAAGCCGGAGAGGCGGGCCAGGGCCTTCTCGAATACGCGGGCGACCACGTCGTCGGCCGCGGCGGCGTCGCCGACCCGGTAGCGCACGTAGTTGTACACCTTGGCGAAGTTCTCGTCATATATGCGGCCGAAATCCGGCGTCGGAGCGCGATCGTCCGGCATCATCCTTCCCGCCGAAGAAGCGCGAGCTCCCGCCGGCGTAGAGTATTACGGCCGGCGCGCGAAAGCATTACAGCCTTTCCCCAGGGGGGAGCGGACCGCCGGGCAAGCTCAGGGCCGGCGCCCGAGGCCGAGCGCCTTGTGGAATGCGCGCAGGACGGACTCGGCGCTTCTTGCGTCGATGGTCCAGCTCACCCGCAGGCTCGCCGCCTCCACCGAGCGCGGGCGCTGGCCCAACCGTTCGAAGGCTTGCAGCAGGCGCGCGGACTCCGCCGAGCCCGGCCGCAGGGCGCCGCCGACGGCGCTCAAGCGGGCCGACGCCCCGTTCTTGAGCAAGGTCAGGCTGGAGACGGAGCCGGACGGCGCCTCCGCGCGCGGGACGATCCAGGTGCCGGCGGCGTCGTGAAAGGCGGAGCGGACCTGGAGGCGCACGCCCGAGCGCAGGGCGGCCTCGATGGAGCGCGCCTGCATGACCTGCGCGCCGGCGGCCGCGAGCGCCAGCATCTCCTCGTAGGAGACCCGGTCCAGCTTGCGCGCCTCGGGGACGAGGCGCGGGTCCGCGGTGTAGACGCCCTTCACGTCGCTGAAGATCTCGCAGCGCTGCGCGCGCAGGGCCCCGGCCAAGGCCACGGCGCTCAAATCCGAGCCGCCCCGCCCGAGGGTGGCGACGTCGCCCCGCGCGTTGAGGCCCTGGAAACCGGCCACGGCCACGATCCGCCCCTGGGCCAGCTCGCGGCGCACACGCCGGGGCTCGACGCGGAGGATGCGCGAGCTCCCGTGCTCGCCGGCGCAGGAAAACCCCGCCTGCGGGCCCGTGAGGGAGACCGCCGGCACGCCGCGCGCGCCGCAGGCCATGGCGAAGAGGGCGATGGAGACCTGCTCGCCCGTGGCCATCAGGGCGTCGAGCTCGCGCGGGGCGGGCGAGCGCTGCACGCGCTCGGCCAGGGCGATGAGCTCGTCGGTCATCTCCCCGGGCGCGGACACGACCACGGCGACGCTCGCCCCCGCGCGCCGCGCGCGGACGGCGCGCTCGGCGGCGCGCGCGATCTTCTCCGGGTCGGCGACCGAGGTGCCGCCGAACTTCATGACGACGACGGGGCGGGCGCTCACGGCTACTCCAGCTCGACCTTCTCCATGTACGCGGGAGCGTAGTGCGGGAGGCCGACCTCGTCCGTCACCCGGCCCTGCATGGCGGCCAGGGCCTCCGGCTCGCCGTGGACCAGGAAGACCTTCTTCGGCCGCTTGCCGGCGGTCTTCATCCAGCGGATCATGTCGTCGGCGTCCCCGTGGGCGGAGAGGCCGTTGATCGCCATGACCTTGGCCTGCACCGGGACGTCCTGGCCGAAGAGCCGCAGGGTCTTGGCGCCCTCGAGGAGCTGGCGGCCCCGCGTGCCCGCGGCCTGATAGCCGACGAGGAGCGCCAGGTTCTTCGGGTCGGGCAGGCGCAGGGATAGGTGGTGGAGGATGCGGCCGCCCGTCGCCATGCCGCTCGCGGCGATGATCACGGCGGGCCCCTTCAGGTCGTTGAGCTTCTGCGAATCCTCGCGGCTGCGCACCAAGTGGGTGTTGCGGGTGCGGATGGGGCAGTCGGCCGAGCTCTTGAGCATGTCGACCTTCAGGTTGTGCTCGTGGCCGTAGCGGCAGTAGATCTCGGCCGCGTCGGTCGCCATGGGGCTGTCCACGTAGACCGGGCACTCGGGCAGGCGCTTGGCCTCCTGGAGCTTGCGCAGGTGGTAGAGGACTATCGTGGTGCGGCCGATGGCGAAGGCGGGAATGACGACGACGCCGCCGGCGGCCAAGGTCGGCCTCATGGCCGCCTCGAGCTGTTCCTGGATCGGCTGGTGGTTGATCTTGCGGCCGCCGTAGGTGGACTCGACCAGCAGGTAGTCGGTGTCGGCCGGGATCGGGCTGGGGTCGCGCATGATCGGGTTGTCGTAGCCGCCGACGTCGCCCGAGAGCACGATCCGGCGTCCCTGCGTCACCGCCTCGACGTAGGCCGCGCCCAGGATGTGGCCCGTCGACTGGAGCTTCACGCGGATGCCCTTGGCGATCTCGGCTTCCCGCCCGTAGTCGAGCGTCTCCAGGAACTCGAGGCAGCGCACGGCGTCCTCCTTGGTGTAGAGGGGCTTGGCCACGGGATGCTGGGTGTACTTCTTTTTGTTGGCGAAGAGGGCTTCTTCCTCCTGGAGGTGGCCCGAGTCGGGAAGGACCAGCCCCAGGAGCTCCTTGGTCGCGGGCGTGCAGAAGATCTTTCCCTTGAAGCCCTGCTCCACGAGCTTGGGCAGGTAGCCGGTGTGGTCGATGTGGGCGTGCGTGACGACGACCGCGTCGATCTCCGCGGCGGGCAGGGGCAGCGGGTTCCAGTTCCGCGTCGTCAGCTCCTTGCTGCCCTGGAAGAGTCCGCAGTCGACGAGGACCTGCTGTCCGCCGGACTCGAGCAGGAACTTCGAGCCGGTGACGGTCTGCGCGGCGCCGAGAAACTGCAGGGTTGGGTTCATATTAGTGGGC
>DATLOS010000472.1:0-2045 GCA_035536155.1 Elusimicrobiota bacterium | reverse complement strand
GGTCGTCCCAATACACGAGGGCCCAGCGCTCTCGCGGGAAATAGCGGGAGAGTGGAGCGGGCCTGACGGCGTAGCGCAGGAGCGCGGCGCGGGCGCCGCGCTCCTCGAGAAAGGGATCCCAGCGGGCGGGATCCGCCTGCGCGGCGAGGCTCTCGTGGACGAGTTTCTCGTAGCCGTCCACCGTGCTGAATCGTCCGTCGAGGAAAACCGGAGGCGAGCCCTTGACGCGCCACATCCAGCCGCTGCCGAGGGAATAGTCGTTGTAGAACGGTCCGGGGATCGCGCGGTCCACGACGAATCGGTAGGCGCCGTCCGTCCAATACGCCTTTTCCTGATCGACGCCTCCCTGGATCCCGCGCGCGGCGCCGAGCGCCGCAGCGGCCGACAAGCCCAGCGCGCCCAGGAGGAGCGGCCGCTCCCGGCGCTCGATCAGGCGCGCGGCGGCCGCGCCGGCGCGCGTGCGCCGCCAGGCGCAAGCGGCATAGGGCAGGGCGCAGACCATGAAAAACGGCACGAAGCGCTGGTGCCGAGCGGCCAGCGCGCCGAGGAGCACGCAGACCGCCGCGCTCTCGAGGCGGCCGGCCATCCGCGGGTCCGATGCGTGCGGAGACCAAAGCGCCGCGGCGCCGCAGGCGGCGAGGCAGGCCCAGAACAGCCGGAAGCCCTCCCACGGCGGCGGCCCCCACTCGTAGATCAACCCGTCCTTGAGCGTCGCGGACCAGCGCAGGAGCGCGGCGTGAAGCGCGGGTCCGTAGGGATTGAGCAAGGTTGCGAGCGCGCAGAGCGCTCCCCAGGCGAGCAGGGCGCGTGGCGGCTCCCGGCGCCGCGCGGCGTCGCCGGCCGCGAAGGCCGCCAAGAGCCCCAGCCCCAGAAGGAAGCCGCCGTGCATGTTGGCCCAGACGGCGAACAGGAAAGGCCACGGGGCCAAAGCCGAGGGTCCGCGCTCCAGCGACCAGAGCAGGGCGGACGTCAGGGCCAGGGACGCCAGGTCGGCCCGCTCCCACCACGTGTGCCGGCACGCGAGGGCGGCGGCGACGAACACGCAGGCCCGCCAGGGAGCGCTCACGTCCGCGCGGCGCAGGCGCAGCTCCAGGAAGAGGAACGCCAGAAGGATGAGCGCGGCCTTGAGGGCGATGATCGCGCCCAAGCCGCTCGCCCGGTAGGCGCCATAAGCTCCGAGCTGGAGAAGCCACTCGTGGTCGATCCAGGTCCGCCCCGCGCAGGTCCAGGAGAAGACGTCCAGGGCGGGGGCCCGGCCGGTCCGGGCGACGAGCTCCCCTGCGGCGAGGTAGGTCCAGAGGTCGATTCCGGTGACCGGCCGCAGGAGGGAAAAGGTCAGCGCGGCGGGAAGGAGGCCGCCGACGAGCCGGCGGAGGGCGCCGGTCGAAAGACGCGAGTTGCCGGTCATTGGAGCGCGCTCGTCGAGCGGCATATTATAAGATTTGCCCATGACCGAGCGGGGGGAGTCGCACCTGTCGCGGACGGTGCTCTCGCTCACGCGCTTCAGCGAGCGCTGGGTCCCGAGCGCGTTCGTCATCGCCTGCCTCCTGACCTTCGCCGTCGTGGCCTTGGCGCTCGGCCTGACGCCGGCCGCGCCGGGCCAGGTCGTCGGCTACTGGGGCGACGGTTTCTGGGCGCTCCTCTCCTTCGCCATGCAGATGTGCTTGGCGCTGATGACCGGCTCGATCATCGCCGACTCGCCCCTCTTGCGCCGCGCGCTGGACCGCCTCTCGCGCCTGCCGCGGACGGATCGCCAGGCCGTGGTCTTCGCGGCGGCCGCGTCGATGGTCCTGGCCTGGCTCCATTGGGGGATGGGCATGGCGGCGAGCGCGTTCCTGGCGCGCGCCCTGGCGCGCCGCCGCCCGAAGGTCGACTATCCTCTCCTCGTCGCGGTCTCCTATTTCGGCCAAGGCGCGGTGTGGCACGCGGGACTCTCGGGCTCGGCGCCGCTCCTGGTCGCGACGCCCGGGCACTTCCTCGCGGCGTCGATCGGCGTGATCCCGCTCTCGGAGACGATATTCTCCTCCTTCAACCTGGCGCTGGTG
>DATLOS010000471.1:0-5201 GCA_035536155.1 Elusimicrobiota bacterium | reverse complement strand
CTTCTGCTGCATCACGTACGGGGTCTTCGCCTACATGGCCGGCAACGCCAAGTTCGCCGACTACCTGCGCATCATCCACGTCGAGGGAGCCGGCGAGATCACGGTGTATCTCGCCTCCCTCGCCGGCTCCTGCCTCGGCTTCCTCTGGTACAACGCCTACCCGGCGGAGGTGTTCATGGGCGACACCTCCTCGCTGTTTTTGGGCGGCGTGCTGGGCGCCGTCGCGCTCTGCGTGCGCCAGGAGCTCCTCCTTCCCATCGTCGGCGGCGTCTTCGTGGCCGAGACGCTCTCCGTCATCGGCCAGATGGCGTCCTTCAAGCTGCGCAAGGGCAAGCGCATCCTGCGCATGGCGCCGCTGCACCACCATTTCGAGCTCTCGGGCTGGGCCGAGCCCAAGGTCACCGTGCGCTTCTGGATCGCGGGCATCCTCCTCATGCTGGCCGCTCTCGCCTCGCTGAAGCTGCGATGAAAGCGAAGAAGGCGGGTAAGCGCGTCCAGAAGCCGCTCCCGCAAGACCGCTTCGACCCCAAGGCGTTCGCCCGAAAGCGGGCCTGCGTGCTGGGCATGGGCCGCTCCGGGCTCGCCGCCGCGCGCCTGCTCGCGCGCAAGGGCTTCTCCGTCTTCGTGAGCGAGGCGCGCCCCCGCAAGGACCTCAAGGACGCCGCCCGCAAGCTCCCGCCGCGCGCGCGCTGGGAGGGGGGCGGGCACAGCGACCGCGTGCTCGAGTGCGGCTTCGCGGTGAAGAGCCCGGGGATGCTCCCCAGCGCGCCGGTGCTGGCCAAGCTCCGCGCCGCGGGCATCCCCGTGTTCAGCGAGCTCGAGGTCGCGCTGGCCTTCTGCCCGCCCGCGGAGATCGTCGCGATCACGGGGACCAACGGAAAGACCACGACGACCGCCCTGGCCGCCGCGTGCTTCAAGGCGGGGCGGCGCCGCGTCCACGTGGCGGGAAACGTCGGCGACGCCGTCAGCGGCGAGGTCGCGAAGGTGCGCAAGGGCGACACCTTGGTGCTCGAGGTCTCGAGCTACCAGCTCGAGGACAGCCGCCACTTCAAGCCGGACGCGGCCGTCATCCTCAACGTGACCTCCGACCACCTCGACCACCACGGGAGCATGGAGGCCTACATCGCGGCCAAGGCGCGCGTCTTCCGCGAGCAGGACCGCTCCCGGCATTGCGTCTTCAACGCGTCCGAGCCCCTCTCCGGCAGCCTCGCCCGCTCCTGCAGGGCGCGCAAGCTCTTCTTCGGCCACGCCCCCTCGACGCTCTGCGCCGCCTGGCTCGAAGGGGGGAAGATCTCGGTCCGCATGCCCGGAGAGAAGAAGCCGGTCCGCCTGACGCCGCCTCCGATCCCGGGCGCGCACAACCTCGACAACGCCATGGCCGCGGCGCTCCTGGCTTTCGCCCGGGGCGTCCCGACGGCCGCGGTGCAGAAGGCGTTCCGCGCCTTCCGCGGCGTGGAGCATCGGATCGAGGACTGCGGCGTCATGGCGGGCATCCGCTGCGTCAACGACTCCAAGGCCACCAACGTCGACTCCACCTTGGCCGCCCTGCGCAGCCTGCCCAGCCCGGACAAGCGCATCCTCCTGATCCTCGGCGGCTTGGCCAAGCCGGGCGGCTTCAAGCCGCTGCGCGGCCCCGTCGAGGCCAACGTCAAGGCGGTGCTCACCATCGGCAGCGCCGCGCCGAAGATCGAGGAGGACCTGGCCGGGGCGGCGCACGCCTTCCCCTGCGAGACTCTCGAGGCCGCGGTGCGCGTCGCCCGGCAGATCGGGCAGAAGGGCGACACCCTTCTGCTCTCGCCCGCGTGCGCCTCCTTCGATCAGTTCCGCGATTTCGAGGACCGGGGACAGCGCTTTAAGGAGCTGGTCAAGAAGGCGGGGCGCGGCGCGTGAGGCGCAGGCGCTCGGGACCGGACCCGCAGCTCGTCGCCGCCTCGCTCATCCTGATCGTCTTCGGCCTCGCCATGGTCTATTCCGCCAGCGCGTTCCAGGCCGGCCGGACCATGGGAGACTCGTGGTACTACGCCAAGCGCCAGGCGGCCTTCAGCGCCGTCGGCCTCGCCCTCATGGCCGCCTTCGCGCGCGCGCCCTACGCCCGGCTGCGCGGCTGGATCTGGCCGGCGCTCGGCGCCACCGCCCTGGCCCTGGTCGCGGTCCTCTTCACCGCGCGCGTCGCCGGCGCGCGGCGCTGGTTCCGTCTGGGCGGCTTCGGCCTCCAGCCCGCCGAGTTCGCCAAGCTCGGCGTGATCCTGTACCTCGCCGATTATTTGGACCGCAAGCGCAGCCGGCTCGAGCGCGTCGTCCCGGGCCTGCTCGTGCCGGTCGCCGTGGTCGGAACGATCCTTCTCTTGATCTCCCTTGAGCCGGACCTGGGGACGCCGACCCTCTTGTTCGTGGTGACGCTGCTCATGCTGTTCACCGGCGGCACCCGGCCTGGGCACATCGCGGGGAGCCTGGCCTGCGCCCTGCCGGTCCTCGCCTACGAGCTCATCCGCTATCCCTACCGGCGGCGCCGGCTCATGAACTTCCTCGACCCCTTCGCCGACGCCCAGGGCGCCGGCTACCAGCTGGTGCAGTCCATCTCGGCCGCCGGGACCGGAGGCCTCTTCGGCGTGGGCCTGGGGCGCTCGACGCTCAAGCTGGGCTACCTGCCGGCCGCGCACACCGACTTCATATTCCCCGTCCTCTGCGAGGAGCTGGGCTTGGCCGGGAGCCTGGGCCTGCTCGCGCTATTTATCTGGTTCTTCCTGCGCGGGATGCGCGCGGCCCGCGCCGCGCCCGACATGTTCGGCTCGCTCGTGGCGGCCGGGATCAGCTTCCTCGTCCTCCTGCAGGCGCTGTTTAACATGGCCATGTCGGTCGGCCTCATCCCGACCAAGGGCCTGCCGCTCCCGTTCTTCTCGTACGGCGGCTCCTCCACTCTGGCGCTCCTCTCCGGGGTGGGGATGCTGCTGAGCGTGTCCAAGCAGGCGCGCGAGGTCCCGGCCCGCTCCTCATGAGGATCGCGATCGCCTGCGGCGGCACCGGCGGTCACTTCTACCCGGGCTACGTCCTGGGAAAGACCCTGCGGGCCCGGGGGCACGAGGTCCTCTTCGTCCTGCGGACCCAGGACCCGGCCGCGGCCCGCCTCGAGGCCGAGGACCTTCCCTTCATCGAGCTCGACCTGCGCGGGATGCCGCGCAGCCTGTCGCCGGCCCTGCTCTCCTTCGCCTGGAAGCTCGCGGGGAGCCTCCGCACGGCGCGCGCGGTCGTGCGCTCCTGGCGCCCGGCGGCCGCGGCCGGGATGGGCGGCTATCTCACCTTCCCGCTGGCCGCGGCCGCGCGCGCGGAGGGCGTGCCCTTCCTGCTGCACGAGTCCAACGCGGTCATGGGCCTCGCGAACCGCCTCCTCGGCCGCTGGGCGCGGATCGTGGCGCTGGGCCTTCCTCCGGCGGGCGCGGCGCCGGCCCACGCGCGGCTCGTGGGCACGCCGGTGCGCCCCGAGCTGTGGCGCCGCGGCGAGCCCGCCGCGGCCCGAAAGGAGCTCGGCCTGGAGGACCGCCCGACGCTCCTCGTCTTCGGCGGCTCGCAGGGAGCGCGCGCGATCAACCGCCTCCTGCCGCCAGCCGTCGCTTCGATGAAGGCCGCCCGGCCGCAGGTCCTGCACCTGTCCGGTCCCGCCGCCGAGGAGGAGACCCGCGCGGCCTACGCCGCGGCCGGCGTCGCCGCCCAGGTGCGCGGCTACTGCGCGCGCATGGACCAGGCCTATGCCGCCGCCGACGTCGTCCTCTGCCGCTCCGGAGCCAGCACCTTGGCCGAGCTGGCCGCGCAGGCCAAGCCCGCGCTCCTCGTCCCGTATCCCTTCGCCGCGGAGAACCATCAGGAGGTCAACGCGCGCCTGTGGGAGACGGCCGGGGCCGGACGCCTCCTGCGGGAGAAGGAGCTGTCGGCGGAAGGCCTGGCGCGGACGCTGGGCGAGCTCTTCGGCGCCGACGGAGCGGGCAAGCGCGCCGCGATGTCCGACGCCTACCCGCGCCTCGGCCTGCCCCCGGCCGAGAGCTGCGCGGACCGCTTGGCCGACGCGGTCGAAGCGCTGGGCTCCCAAATTCGTTAGAATACGCGCGTCATGGCCGCCAAGCGCCCCAACATACTCGTCGTCAACGACGACGGCATCCACGGCCCGGGCCTCGAGCCGCTGGCCACGGCCCTGCGCGCGCTGGGCGACGTCACCGTGGTCGTGCCCGCCGGGGAGCGCTCGGCCGACAGCCACAGCCTCACGCTACACAAGCCGCTGCGCATCTCCGAGGTCCGGCCCCGCGTCTACATCGTCAACGGCAGCCCCGCCTCCTGCGCGCGCCTGGCCATCCTCGAGCTGCTCAAGGGCAAGCGCATCGACTTGGTCGCTTCGGGCATCAACCGGGGCTACAACCTGGGCCAGGACGTCCTCTACTCCGGCACCGTGGCCGGAGCGATGGAAGCGACCCTTCTCGGCATCCCGGCCATTGCGATCAGCCGAGGCTACGACCGCGTCCACGCGCACTCTCCCGCGGCGTACCGGCCGGCCGCCGAGTTCGCGCGGCGCCTGGCGCGCCGGGTCCTCCAGCGCGGGCTGCCCGAGGGCGTCTGCCTGAACGTGAACGTGCCGCCCGTACCGGGGGGAAAGCTCCGCGGCGCGCGCGTGACCCGGCTCGGGCAGCGCATCTACGACAAGAGCGTCACCCTGCGCCACGACCCGGCGGGGAACCCCTATTTCTGGCTGATGGGCAAGGAGGTCTCGGGCAAGGTCCTGCCCGGCTCGGACGTCGAGGCCATCCAGGGCTCGCGGATCTCGGTGTCGCCGCTCCAGCTCGACAGCACCCACACGCCCTCTCTTCCTCTTCTCGAGTCCTGGGAGCTGTGAGCCGCCCGGCCCCCGCCGGGCGGCTCGGCCGCGAAATGCTACACTAGCGCCATGTCCCTCGAACATCTGCGCAAGGTTCCCGGATTCAAGGATTTGCCGGCGCGCGAGCTCCGCCGCATCCTCGGCATCGCCAAGGCGCGCGCCTTCAAGTCGGGCGACACGATCTTCAACAAGGCCGAGGCGGCCAAGCACGTCTTCGTGGTGACCGCCGGCCGGGTCAAGATCTTCTCGAGCTCCGGCGCGCGCAAGAGCAAGACCTACGCCTACCTCGGCCCCGGCGCGATCTTCGGGGAGATGAGCGTGGTCGACGACGAGGGCCGCAGCG
>DATLOS010000470.1:0-2726 GCA_035536155.1 Elusimicrobiota bacterium | reverse complement strand
CTCGACGCTCATGCAGGGCGTGGACCCGGCGGCGGGCGAGCCCCAGACGCGGGCGCGGACCTCCACCTTGGCGGGGGCGGGCGCGGCGCCTCCTGCGACCGGCGGACCGATGAGCGCCGAGACCTTGCCCGGGAAGGCCTCCACGTCGTAGGGCTTGCGGATGAAGTCGTCGGCGCCGTAGTTCTTGGCCCGGTCGATCTCGGCCTTGAAGCTCTTGGCGGAGACCACCGCCACCTTGATGCCGGAAAATCCGGGGTCCTGCTTGATGGCGTGGAGCAGGGTCAGGCCGTCGGTGCCCGGCATGAGGATGTCGAGGAGGACGAGGCGGGGCCGGTGCTCGCGCAGGGCGTCGAGGACGAGGGCGGAGTCTTGGACCAAGGCGACGCCGTAGCCGGCGTCGACGAGGAGGTCCTTGGTGAGCTCGCCGACCATGGGGTCGTCGTCGACGATCAGTATTTCGGCGCCCATTGACCGTGAACATTCTATAATATGCGGGTGAGGATCATCGCGGGCAGCGCCCGGGGGCGCAAGATTCTCTCCGTCCCCATGAAGATGCGCAGCGTCCGTCCCATCTCCGGGCGCATCCGCCAGTCCCTCTTCGACATCCTCAAGCCCAAGATCACGGCCTCGCGGTTTCTGGACCTCTTCGCCGGCACCGGGGCGGTCGGCCTCGAGGCGCTCTCGCGCGGCGCGGAGTCGGTCGTGTTCGTGGAGCGCGACCCGAAGTGCGTGGCGGTGATCGAGAAGAACCTGGTCCGCGTGGGCTGGGACAAGAAAGCCAAGGCCCTGCGCGGCGACGCGACCTCGCCGCTGTCCTGGCTCTCCTACCGCTCCGGCGTCTCCGAGTTCGACCTCATCTTCATGGGGCCGCCCTACGTCGACGCCGAGAAGCGCCCCTTGGCCCTCTCCACCGGGGTCCTCGCCCACATCGCGCAGGCCAAGATCTTGGAGAAGCGCGGCTGGGTGATCGTCCAGCACCACCAGAAGGAGGTGCCGGTCGCTCCTCCGGGCCTCGAGCAGTTCCGCCAGTCGAAGTACGGCGACACGCGGGTGAGCTTCTTCCGCATCCCGGCGGCTCCCGCGGCCTCCGCGGCGCCCATCGAGCCCCAGCCGGGATGAAGCCCCTGCGGGAGTGGCTCGACGCCCACCCCGCGCCGCCCGTCCAGGCCCGCCCCGAGGGCGTCGAGCTGAGCTACTCCATGGTCCGCACCTACATGGACTGCCCCTGGCTGTTTAAGATCGTCTACCAGGACCGCAAGCGCCCGCCCTACCACCCGCGCTCGGCGCTGGGCGTCTCCATCCACCGCGCCCTGGAGGCGTTTCATCGGGAAGGCGCGCCGGACCTCGAGCGGCTCCTGGAGCTCTACGACGAGGGCTGGGTCCACGCGGGCTTTTCCGACGCCCAGGAGCAGCTCGAGTGGCACCGCAAGGGCGCTCGCGTGCTCGAGGGCTATTGGAGGCGCGAGGAGGACCGGCGCTCGCAGATCCTGGGCGTGGAGAAGGAGTTCCTCTTCCCGCTGGGCCCGCACCGCGTGCGCGGCTCGATCGACCGCGTCGACCGGCGGCCCGACGGGACCATCGAGGTCATCGACTACAAGACCCACCTCGATATCGCCAGCGAGGAGTCCGTCGCGCAGGATCTCCAGCTGCGCATCTACGGGCTGGGAGTGAAGGAGAGCCTCGGCCTCGATCCCGCCTGGCTGAGCCTCGACTACGTCGCCGTCGGCAAGCGCGTGACCGTCCCTTACGACGCGGCGCGCGAGGACGAGGTCAAGGAGCTCTTGGCGCGGGTGGGCGATCTCATCGCCTGGGGCAAGGGCCTGCGGCCGGACACGACGCACTGCGCGGCCTGCGACTTCCGCGCGTCCTGCCCGCATTCGATCGCCCGCTCCTGACTCGGTCCGGCGGGTCCTGTCGCAATGGGGCCCATCGCGCCACCCGCGTCGCGTCAGGAGCAGACGCGATTCTTTCCTAGCTTCTTAGCCCTATACAGGCAGCGGTCGGCGCGGTGGATGAGGGCCAAGCCGTCGTCCTCGGGCGAGTCGGCCAGGGAGGCGAGGCCGATGGAGACGGTCATGTGGACGGGCTCGCCCGAGGCCTGGAAGCCCACGCGCCGGTCCACGATCGCGGCGCGGGCCACGGCCCGGCGCACGCGCTCGGCCACGCGCTGGGCGGTCGCCATGTCCGCGGCGGGCATGATCACCATGAACTCCTCGCCGCCGTAGCGCCCGAAGACGTCCTCCTGGCGCACGTTCATGTTCACGGTCTCGGCGACCTCCTTGAGGACGCGGTCGCCGAAGAGGTGCCCGTGGGTGTCGTTGACCTTCTTGAAGTCGTCCAAGTCGAGGATCATGACCGAGAGGGCCCGCGCGTGGCGGCGCGAGCGCTGGATCTCGAGCTGGAGGTTCTCCTGGAGATAGGCGTGGGAGAACACCCCGGTCAGGCCGTCGGTCACGGACTTGATGCGCAGCTCGTCGACGCGGCGGCGCAGGTTCTTGTTGTGCACGCGCTGGCCCTCGCTCAGGACGCCGAGCGAGTAGCCGAAGATCACGAAGGCGGTGACGGTGCCGATGCCCATGTAGAGGTAGAAGACCAGGTTGTAGCTGAGCTCGCTGCGCAGCCAGAGGCTCTTGAGGAGCGGCGCCGCCAGCCAGAAGCGGAGGATGAACGCTCCCGCGGGCGAGCCCAGCCCGAGGATGAAGCCGACGCAGGGATAGAGGACGTCG
>DATLOS010000469.1:0-11741 GCA_035536155.1 Elusimicrobiota bacterium | reverse complement strand
CGCCGCGAGGTCGGGTCGTCGTTGTTGAGCCAGCGCACGATCTCGCCGTAGCTCTCGATGGCGACGCGCTCGGCCACGAGATCCTCGCGCATCATCTCCTCGAGACTTCCGCCTTCCAGGTACTCGGTATGGCTGCGCGTCAGCATGCCCTCCGGCGAGTAGTTCGGCTGGCCTCCGAGCTGCACGATCCGCTGCGCGATCCGGTCGGCGTGATCCTGCTCCTCGAGGGCGTGCTCGGCGAACTCCTGCGCGACGTCGCGCGCATGGATGCCCTTCGCCATCGCGTAGTGGCGCTTGTAGCGCAGCACGCAGACGAGCTCCGTGGCCAGCGCATCGTTGAGGATGTCGATGACCGCGCGGCGATCGGCCTTGTAGCCCGGCGTGACCGCCCCCTCCTGCATGCGCTCGCGCGCCCTCTGGCGCAGGTTCCGGATGTCGGTGAGAAAAGCCTTGGTTTTCATGTTACCTCCGCGGCTCCTTCATTGTAGAGCGCCGGCATAGGAGCGCCCATGAAGCCGCGGTAACTTTTTCACGTCTCGTCCATGGCGGACGCTCGCGCGGCGGCTCCATACTGACGGCATGACGAGACGCGCACATCGCGGCGGCTCACGCGCGCGCCGCCCCGAGAAGCGGGAAAACACGGCGCCGCCCCGCCAGCCGCGCGGCCTGGTCTGGACGGGAAGCGTCAGCTTCGGGCTGGTCAACATTCCGGTGACGCTCCACTCCGGCGACGCCGCGCGACAGCTTCCCTTGAGCCTCTTGGATCGGCGGGACATGTCTCCGATCGGCTACCGCAAGATCAACAAGAACACCGGCGAGGAGGTCGCGGGAAAGGACGTGGTGAAGGGCTACAAGTACGCGCCGCACCGCTACGTCATCGTATCCGAGGAGGATTTCCGCAGGGCCAGCCCCGAGCGCACCCAGCGCATCGACATCCTGCGCTTCGTCGACCCGGAGCGCATCGACCCGGCCTTCTTCGAGCGCCCGTATTACCTGGAGCCCGCGGCCAAGAGCGAGAAGCCCTTCGCGCTGCTGCGCGAGGCGATGCGGCGGGCGCGCAAGGCCGCCGTCGCCACCTTGGTTTTGCGCGCCCGCCAGCATCTCGCCCTGCTCATCCCGCGCGGGCGCGCCTTAGTCTTGGAGCTCATGCGCTACAGCCGCGAGCTGCGCGACCCGGAGGAGCTGCACCTGCCCGAAGAGGACCTCTCGGGCCTCGGGATCACGAAAGAGGAGCTCGACATGGCCGGCCGCCTCATCGAGCAGCTCTCCGGGCGCTGGGAGCCCGAGCGCTACCGCGACGAGTACCGCGAGGAGCTGATGAGCTTCATCGAGAGGAAGGCCAAGCAGGGCGGCGTCGAGGTCCAGCCCGAGGCTGAGCGCGAGCGGCCCGCGCAAGCGCCGCGGGACATCATGGAGCTCCTGAAGAAAAGCCTCGCCCGGCGGGCTACCTGAAGATGCTCTGCAGGGTGTTCCAGAAGGGGTGCTCGATGGCCGGGCGGCCGGGCGTCGCCTCGCCGCTCGCGGTCCGGAGGTTGCACTGGGCCACGAGGCTGATGCTGTGGGCGCCGCGCCCGCCCTGGCGCAGGGCCTGGAAGCCGTAGCCGTAGCTGAGCACCGTCTTCCAGATGCGCTTGGGCGAGTTGTACTCCAGCCAAGTCCCCGCGCCGGTCTGCATCGAACCGGGCTGCTCGAGGCCGGGAAGAAAGCGCAGGTAGGCCGCGGCTCCGCGGAGTCCCGCGGCCCACTGCCGGGAGCCGTCCACGGGGACGCCGTAAAGCGCTTGGAACAGGGCGAAGCGCCTCGCGCTGAGCTCCTGGCGAAGATAGCCCGGGATGTTCAGCGGGAACTCCGCCTCCATCGGAAGCGAGCCTCCCAGGCGGTAGGCGTTGAGCCGGTCGGCGCTGGCGCTCGTGCCCGCCGTGAGGCTGGTCTCGAAATGCTTGCCGGATTCCGGGAGCGTGTAGACGAGGAGCGCTCGTCCCCATGCCAGGTGCGTCCGGCTGTTGAGGCTGCGATCGCCCGAGTAGCCGTAGTCTCCCTCCCGGTCGCGGAAGCGCGCCTCGTACCAGCTGGAAAGCTCCATGGCCCGGCGCGCGCCGATCTCCGGCTCCATGCCGCCCCAGCGGAACCCGAAGCGGTTCGCGTAGGTCACGTTGCTGCGCGGCGGCAGGAACCCCCTGCCGTCTTGAAGGGGCGCGCCGAAGTAGGCGGCCAGCACGCTCACTCTCGCGACGCCGGTGAACGGGATGCGGCTTTGGGGATTGAAGCGGTGATAGAGCGAGGTGCTGAAAGTCGCCGCGTTGCCGGTGAACGATTCCTCCGGAAAATAGCGGCCCTGCCGGATCTCGGAGTAGCTCTGCGCGAAGCCCCCGCCTCCGACCCCGATCCCGAGGTCCGTCCACTTGTCCATGAACCCTCGGATGCCCAGCTCCGAGTCGAGGTAGACGGGCGCGACCACGAGGCGCAGGTACATGTCCTTCCGGTCGAGCTGACGGTTCATGTAATAGAAGACGTAGCCGTCGACCGGAGCATGGCGGGAGAGCGGCCGGTCGTAGCCGAGCTGGATCAGGTCGCGGCGCGCCGTGTCGACCTGCGCGGCGGCGTCGCTCGCCGCGAGGAGCGCTATCAGAGCGAGGAGTCCTTTCATCTCGCCGGATTATACTAAGCGCCCCGCTGCGGGGATCAAAGTTTTACATGACGGCGATAGTGGCGCCCCGGCGGCCCGCGCATACTCGAAAAAGCCGGCGGAGGTGGCTATGAAACTGAAGGAACTGATGAGCAGGGAGGTGCAGGTCTTGGAGCCGGAAGCGGCCTTGGACCAAGCCGCGGCGTTGATGAGCGACGTCGACGTGGGGATGATCCCGATCGTGCAGGACGATAAGGTGGTGGGCGTGCTCACGGACCGGGACATCGCGGTCCGCGCGGTCGCGGAGACCAGCAGCCCCGCCGAGATCCGCGTCGGGGACGTGATGACCAAGGCCGTCATCCACGCCTACGAGGACGACGACGTGGAGGAGGCGGCCCGCGTCATGCAGGAGAACCGGGTCCGGCGCCTGATCGTCTTGACCCGGGAGGGCCGTTTGGCCGGCGTCCTGTCCGTCGGCGACATCGCCTGCCGCGCGGGCCACGAGCAGCTGAGCGGCCAGATCCTGCGCGCGATCGCGGGCTCGAGCGCCTCGCAGCAGGAGTTCATCCCGAGCGAAGAGGTCACGAACCGGATAGGGGGCGTCGACGCGGGCAAGCGCGAGGCCAGCGCCAAGCAAGTCGATTCTTTGGTGCGCGACGAGCTCTCCGCCATCGAGACCTACGACGACGCCCTGACCAAGGTCGAAGACGGGGAGCGCGCGCTCGAGCTGCGGCGGATCGAGGGCGAGCACCGGGAGGCCGCGGCCCTGCTCAAGGACTACATGCTGCAGAAAGGCATGGAGGCGCCAAGGAGCTCGGGCCTCTGGGGCGCCTGGGCCAAGGCCGTCGAGAAGACCGCCAAGGTCTTCGGGAACAAAGCCGCCATCAAGGCCCTCAAGGAGGGCGAGGAGCACGGCATCCACGACTACGAGGACGCCCTCCTCGACGATGACCTGGACGCCCAGATCAAGCAGCTGATCGGCTCCAAGCTGCTGCCGCAGACCCGGGCGCATGTCCCGGTGCTGGACGCCTTCCTGCAGGACGTCGGACGGGCTGGCCGCTAGCGGCCGGGAGAGTCCTATGCCGAGCAAGGAGACGATTCGCAGGGCCAACCGAGACCGACGCCGGGGCCGCGCCCCGAGCACCCAGGCGGGCGAGTTCGTGCGCGAGGAGATCCATCACGTGCGCGAGGGCAAGCACGGGGCGCGCAACACGCGGCAAGCCATCGCCATCGGGCTCTCGAAGGCGCGCAGGGCCGGGGTCAAGGTCCCGCCCCGGCGCCGCGGAAGGAAGCACTAGGAGGGTCGCCATGTCCGCCGCGCGCTCCCTGGGAAGATATCGGGCCAAGCGGGACTTTCGGCGCACGCCCGAGCCCCGGGGACGCGCGGCGGCGCGGCGGCAGGCTCTTTCGTTCGTGGTCCAGCGCCACGCCGCGCGCCGGCTGCACTACGACCTGCGCCTGGAGCTCGACGGCGTCTTGAAGAGCTGGGCGGTGCCCAAGGAGCCTTCCCTGGACCCCGGGCGCAAGCGGCTGGCCGTGCACGTCGAGGACCATCCGCTCGAGTACGGCGGCTTCGAGGGCGAGATTCCGCGCGGGCAGTACGGCGCGGGGACCGTCCGGATCTGGGACCGCGGACGCTGGATGCCGGAAGGAGACCCCCATGCCGGCCTCCGGAAGGGGCACCTCGCTTTCCGTTTGGAGGGACTGCGTCTGCGCGGATCGTGGCGGCTGGTGGCCCTGCGCGACGACCCCGCGCGCAAGAATTGGCTTCTCATCAAGGTCGACGACGGAGCCCGCGCCCGGCCGGCGTCCTCCGCGCAAGCCCCGGCGCCGCAGGCGCGGCGGGGCGAGCTTCCCGAGCGCGTGCAGCCTCAGCTGGCGCGGCTCGCGGAGCGGGCGCCGGAAGGAGACAGGTGGCTCCACGAGATCAAGTTCGACGGCTACCGCATCCTGGCCTTCCTCCGCGACGGGAAAGCGCGCCTGGTGACGCGCAACGGAAACGATTGGACCGCCCGCTTCGACGACGTGGCCGAGGCGGTCCGCGGCCTGCCCGCGGACGCCCTGCTCCTCGACGGCGAGGTGGTCGCGCTCGACGACGAGGGCCGCTCCGACTTCCAGCTGCTCCAGAACGCGCTGCGCGACGGCCGCCGCTCCGCGCTGGTCTACTACGCCTTCGATCTCCTGCACCTCGACGGCTGGGATCTGCGCGGCGCGCCGCTGTCGGAGCGCAAGCGCGCGTTGGCCGGGCTGCTTCAAGGAGCCGACCCCGTCGTGCGCTACGTCGACCACGTCGAAGGCGGCGGCGGCGAGATGTTCCGCGGCGCCTGCGCGCTCGCCCTCGAGGGCGTCGTCTCCAAGCTCAAAGACGCGCCCTACCGCCCCGGGCGGGGCCCCGATTGGATCAAGGCCAAGTGCCTCAAGGAGCAGGAGTTCGTCGTCGGCGGCTTCACCGAGCCGTCGGGCTCCCGCTCCGCGTTCGGGGCCCTGCTTCTCGGCGCGCCCGGCGCGCGCGGCCTCGAGTACGCGGGAAAGGTCGGGACCGGCTTCACCGAGGCCTCGCTGCGCGAGCTGCGCGGCAAGTTCCGCCGGCTGGAGACGCGCCGTCCCCCGTTCTCCCATCCGCCGCGGGACCGCGGGACGCATTGGCTGCGGCCCGAGCTGGTGGCGCAAGTCGCCTTCGAGGGCTGGACTCGCGACGGGCGCCTGCGCCAGCCCTCCTTCCACGGCCTGCGCGAGGACAAGCGGGCGGCGGAGGTCCGCATCGAGCGCCCGGTCCCGGCGGCGCCCCGCGGGCTCACCCATCCCGACCGCGTGCTCTACCCCGGCCAAGGCCTGACCAAGGCCGACCTCGCCGCCTACTACGAGGCCGCGGCCGATAGCATCCTGCCGCACATTGGCGGCCGGCCGGTCGCCCTGGTGCGCTGCCCCGGCGGCGCGGGCAAGCCCTGCTTCTTCCAGAAGCACGCCGGAGAAGAGTTCCCCGCCGCGGTCAAGGCCGCTCCCATCCGGGAACGCGACGGCCGGGTCGAGCTCTGCATCTACGTCGACGACCTCGCCGGCCTGCTCGGCTTGGTCCAGCTCGGCGCGCTCGAGCTCCACCCCTGGGGCTCGCGCGTCGGCGACGTGGAGCGCCCGGACCGCCTCGTCTTCGACCTGGATCCCTCGCCCGGTCTTCCTTTCGGCCGGGTGCTCTCCGCCGCGCGCGAGGTGCGGGACCGGCTGGAGGCGGTCGGCCTGCGCTCCTTCGTGAAGACCACCGGGGGCAAGGGCCTGCACGTCGTCGCGCCGATCCAGCCGCGCGAGGAGTGGCCCGCGGTCAAGTCGTTCGCCAAGGCCCTCGCGGCGAGCATGGCGTCGGACTCGCCTCGCGCCTACACCGCGCGGCTGCCGAAGGCGGAGCGCGCGGGGAAGATCTTCGTCGACTACCTGCGCAACGACCGCGGCGCCACCGCGGTGTGCGCCTACTCCACGCGCGCCCGAGACGGCGCCCCGGTCTCGACGCCGCTCGCCTGGGAGGAGCTCACCCCCTCCCTGCGCCCCGAACGCTTCGACGTGCGGACGCTCCCCCGAAGGCTCTCGGCGCGCCCCGACCCGTGGCCCGATTTCTTCCGACTGCGTCAGCCGCTGCCGTCGCCATAGGAGGCTCTATGCTCGAAGCGATCGCCGCCGTGCTCGTCGTGCTCTGGGTACTGGGAATGGTCAGCGCCTACACCATGCGCGGCTTCATCCACGTGCTCCTGGTGGTGGCCGTGATCATGATCCTGCTGCGGATCATCCACGGCGCCTGAGCTACTCGTCGCCGCCCGGGCCGGGGTCTTCCTTGGCCGGCTTGCCGCCTTGGTGCCACATCTCGGGAGGAGGCATGGTGTCCTTGTCGCCGTCCTTCTCGCGCATCCCGCGCGAGCCGTCGTGAGGCAGGTCGCGCTCGTCCTCCTCGCGCGGCCCGGGACGGCGGCGGCGCTCGCCGCGGCCCGATGGGCCGCGGCCCATGCGCTCGCGCATCTCGTCGAAACGCTCGCGCTGCTTGGGGTCGAGCTCCGCCCGGACCTTCTCGTGGAGGTCGCGAACGCGGCCGCGCAGGTCCTCCTCCATCGCCCGCATCCTCTCGTGCATGGCGCGAAGGTCCTCGAACCTCTTGTGCAGGTCCGGACGCGCCCCATCGAGGATGGAGGAGATCCGCAGCTTCTGCTTGTCGGTGAGCTTGAGCTGCTCGTTGAGGCCTTCCAAATAGCGCTGCTGGAGCACGGGATGCTCGCGCATCCCACCCTCCTCGTGGTCGGGCGGCTGGGCCGACGCGGAGGCGGCTAGCAAGGCGCACGCGGCGGCGGCCAAAATCGCGGCTCGTTTCATGGGCATCACCTCGGTGAGCCTTCATAGCATCCGCGCCCCGGCATCGTCAAGGCGCCGGCGCTCGAAGAGCTATAATCGGCGGATGCTCCGGCCCGAATCCTTCAAGCCGTCCAAAAGGGAATCGGCGGCCGTTCTTTCCCTCTTCGCCGCCTCCGCTCTCGCGCGGCTGGCCTACATCTGGAGGAACTATTTCCCCCTTCGCGGCGACGCGGGGATAGACTACCAGTCCTGCGCCCTGCACTTTCTGGCCAACGGCTGGCTGGATCGGAGCCTGACTTGCACGGGGCATCCCCCGGGCTGGCCGCTCTTGCTGGCGCTCGAGTACAAGGTCTTCGGCGTGCGCCTTTGGGTCGGCCTCATCGGCAACCTGCTCTTGAACCTCGCCGGCATGGCCGCCGCGGCGCGGCTGGCGTGGGAGCTGGGAGGAAAACGGGCGGCGTGGATCGCGCTGCTCGTGGGCGCGTTCTACTACGACTCCTTCTACTGGAGCGAGACCCTCATGTCGGACCACGCCTTCAATTTTCTCGTGGGCCTCGGCGCCCTCTGCCTGATTCGCCCGGAAGAGCCGAAGCGCTCGTTCCTCGGGGCGTTCGTCCTGGGGTGCGCGACGTGGTTCCGAGCGCTCACGCAGCCCCTTTGGTTCCTGCTCCCGGCCTGCGCCCTGGCGCGGCGAGGCTGGAACAGACAAGGCTTGAGCCAAGCCGGGATATTCCTGCTGGCGTTCAGCATGGCGGTCCTTCCCAGGGTGGCCCGCGACTCCTACGTGCATCGGCACCTGGTGACCTCCAGCACCTTCGGCGGCTGGCAATTTTGGGCCTCCAACGGACCCGCCTCGAACGGCTCCTCCACCGATCTCTCCCCCCAGGACCCGAAGTATCTCGTCCTGCCCGAATGGAAGAGAGACAAGGTCTTCTTTCACGAGGGGCTCCTCTCGCTCCGGAAGCAGCCTCTGTCCATGATCCTCAAACGAGAGCTCTTCAAGCTGCTCGGGACGCTCTATCCGTTCCTGCCCGAGTACGACGCGCGCTTCGCCTTCGTCCTGCCCAGCTTCGCCTTCATGTGCCCGTTTTTCGTCTGGGCCTTTCTTCACCGCCGGCGCTTTCGCGGAGACTGGACCTATCTCTACCTTTTATTGGCCAACTTCACCCTCATCGTCCTGGTGTTCAACGGAAATCCCCGGAACCGGACCCCGATCAACTGGCTGGTCGTGGCCGTGGGCGCGGCGGGCTTGGACGCTCTGTGGCGGCAGTCGCCCGCCTCGCGGCGCCGCATCCTGGGCTGGGCCTGCGCCAACGTCGTCGTGTGGGGCTTCTCGGACGCGCTGCGGGTTTGGCTCAAGTCGACGATCCACTACTGACTTCCCGGCTCAGCCCCTGGAAGCCGCGACGACCGCGGCCGCGCTGATCGCGCCGACCACGTAGCTGCGCCAATCCGAGAACGCGAAAAGAACCGGGTCCTGCGGCAGCTGCTTGCGATTGGCCAAGAACCATATCCGCGTGAGCCAATACATGAGCGCGACGCAGATGATCCACAGGAAATCCGGGCTCGGGTACAGGACGCGGGTGCTGTTGTCGTTCACGTACAAGGACAGGACCAGCAAGGAGATGTAGCCGCTGACCGGACCCACGACCAGAAGGATCTGAAAATCCGAGGCCCAATAGCCGCGTCCTCCGAAGTTCCGGGGGTCCTCCTCGTGGTGGATCCGCGACTCCACGTAGCGCTTGACGAACGCGAGGCTCTGGAAGAAGAACAGCCCGAAGACCAGGAGCCAGCGGGACACGGGGGTGTCCGTCGCGATCCCCCCCAAGAAAAGGCGCAGCATATAGAAGGAAGCCAGAAGGATGACGTCGATGAGCAGCCGGCGCTTGAGATCCAAGGAATAGAGGACGTTGGCGGCGAGATAGACGCCGAGTCCCCAGGAGAACATCGGCGGAAGAAGCAGCCGGGAGATCGAAAAGGCGGCCGCGCACAGGGCCGCGGCCGCCAGCAAGGCTTCCGGCACGCCGACGGCTCCGGACGCCAGCGGCCGCGCTCTCTTCTCGGGGTTGCGGCGATCCTTCGAGAGGTCCAGGAAATCGTTCATGATGTAGACGCTGGAGGCCGCGAGACTGAACCCCGTCAGGGCCGCCAGGATCCGGATGGAGAGCTCGGCGTCCGGGACCTTGTGGGCGAGCATCGGCGGCAGCGCCAAGAGCAGGTTCTTGGCCCATTGCCGAACGCGCAGCTGCTGCAGCCAGACGCGAATGGATCTCCTGGGCGCGGGGAGCACGCCTTCGACCGGCCGCTTCGCGGCGACCGAACGGAGCAAGGCCGGACTCGGGCACACGAGCACGCGGCGAGCGGCCTTCTCGAAAATCGGCGCGTCCGCGAAGGAGTCGCCGATGTACTCGAACTCCTCGCCCTCGAGCAGACCGGAGATCGCCCGGAGCTTCGCCTCGCCGCGCAGGTTGCTCCCCGGCTGGCTCCCCAGGACCCCGTCGAAGAGCTTCAAATGCCCCGCGATGGCGCGAGCCGCGAGGACGTCCGTGGCGGTCGCCAAGTACGCCTTGCGTCCGGCCTCGCGCTCGCCACGGATGTACTCCAGCAGCTCCGGGCGAAATAAGAGGCCGGCCGGATCCAGGGACACCGCCTCCGCGAGCTTGCGTTTGAAGCCGCTCTTGCCGCCCAACAGCCACGCCGGGATCATCAAAAGGAGGCGGGATTTCTGCGCGGCAAGGGAAGACAGCGATTCCCACAAGACGTCGCCGACCAAAAGAGTCCCATCCAGATCCACCACCATGGGCAAGCGGGATTTCGCTTTTTCGGGGGGCCAAGAGCAGCCGTTCGACACGATGTGGCTTGTTTAGCAGAGTAGCCGCCGTGCGTCAAGGCGCCGGGGCGCGAAGAGCTATAATCGGACGCGACGTGAAACGGATCCCCGCCATCCGCATCCTCGCGCTCGGCGCGCTCTTGGCGGCCGGCGTCTATCTGCCCCGCCTGGGCGCGCCGCTGGCCTGGGACGACCTGCCCTACATCGCCTTCAACCCCGCCCTCCGGCGCCCGATCCCGCCGTCCGCGTACTTCCGGCCCGCGTACTTCGAGGTCTCGCGCGAGGCGACGTGGCGGCCTTTGGCGACGTGGACGTACGCCGCCATGCTCCGCGCGTTCGGCGAGCGTCCTTGGGCCCTGCGCCTGCCCGGATTCCTGCTCCACCTAGCCTGCGGCCTCCTGGCATTCCTGCTGCTGCGGGAGCTGGGGTCTCCCGACGGGGCCGCCGCCTGGGCGGCCGCGCTGTTCCTGGTCCACCCCGTCCACGTCGAGACCGTGATGTGCGTCTCCTTCAACGAGGACCTGCTCGTCTGCGCGGGCCTCCTGGGCATGCTTCTCGCGCATGCGCGCGGCCGGACCGTCCTCGCCGGCGCCCTCTATGCGGCGGCCATGCTCTCCAAGGAGACGGGCATCCTCGGCCTCCCTTTGGCGGCGCTGCTCGACCGGGAGTCGCGGCGTCCTTGGCGGGCTCGGCGGGGCTCCTACGCGGCCTACGCCATTCTCGCCGCGTCTTATCTCCGCCTCCGGCTCGGTCCTCTCGCCGGGCCGTCCGAGGGCCCGGCGCTGGCCCTGCCTCTCTGGGAGCGGGCCCTGCAGGCCGCGAAGGCCCTAGCCGTCTCCCTGCGAGTCTTGGCGCTGCCCGTCGGCCTGCGCATCGAGTACTTCGCCTTGCCGCCCCGCCCGGCCGATCTTCTGGCTCCCGCGGCGCTGGCCGCGCTGGCCGGGGCCGCCGCGCTCCTGGTGCGCCGCCGCCCCGCCCCCGACGAGCGCTTCGCTTTCGCTTGGCCTTGGCCCTTCCTGGCGGCGGTGTCGCCGCTGCTGCCGGCCGGCGTCCTCAACCTCCGCTTGCTCGCGGAGAGGTTCTTATACGCGCCCTGTCTCGGCTTCTCCGCGCTCGCCGCGCGCCGGCTCCGGCCCGAGACGCTCGCCGTGCTGCTCCTGGCCTGGACCTGCCTCGGCGCGCGCCGCGCGGCCGACTGGTCCCGCGAGGAGCGCCTCTGGGAGGGCCTCGCCGAGATCTACCCCCGGAGCGCGAAGGCCGAGGAGGGCCTGGGCGAGGCCTACCTTCGCGCCGGCGACCCGGCGCGCGCCGCCCAAGCCCTGGAGAAGGCCCGGGCCCTGCGCGAGGAGCGCGCCGATCCCATCCTGCGCCGTTACGCGCCGCTCACCCCGGAGCTGCCTTGGGACAAGGCGAGCGTGTACCGCTCGCTGGGGCTGTGCTACGCCGATCTCGGGGAGGAGGCGCGCGCGGAGCCTCTCCTGCGCCGCGCCCTGGAGCTGGATCCCGCCGCGCCCTCGGCCCACGCCGCGCTGGCCTACGCCGCGGCCCGGCTGGGCCGTTTCGACGAGGCGCGCTCCTGGGCGGAGCGAGGCCTGGAGCGCTTCCCCGGCGACCCGCTTCTCCTGCGCCTGCTGGAGAGCGCGCGCGAGCGGCGCCTCTCCTTCCGCGCGCGTTTCTCCTGAATTTACCGCTCCTTTACCGTCGGGCATTGAATCGGGCCGGCGCCCGGTGCATGCTAGTCGCATGGTCGTCCGCTGTCCCGGCTGCGCGAAGCAGATCGACGAGTCGGCCTGGCGCTGCCCCCATTGCGCGCGGGATTTCCAAGGCGACAACCCCATGTCCCGCATGCCCAAGCACGCGCCGGGCTCGGAGCGCCCGACGGGCGCAAGAACCCATTCCGGTCCCCGGACGGGCCGCCCACACGGGCCGGCGCGCGGCCTACCGCGCGCCGGCGGG
>DATLOS010000468.1:0-4016 GCA_035536155.1 Elusimicrobiota bacterium | reverse complement strand
TCGAAACGCCGTTTGCAGCCGCTCCTGCGCCTCGGGCTTCTTGGCCAGCAGGACGACGCCGCTCGTCTGCCGGTCGAGGCGGTGGACCAAGCCGCAGCGCGAGACCCCGGCCGCGAGGGCCTGGGGACGGTTCTTGATCATGAGCCCCGCGACGTTGGCCTCGGCGTCGGCCAAGGCGGCCTCGGGCTTCGCCGTCCAGGACTCGCCCATGGGATGCATGAGGATGCCGGCGGGCTTGTGGAGCGCGATCAAGTCGGCGTCCTCGCCCAGGATCCACTTCTCGAAGGGCAGGTCCGCCCAGGAGGAGTCCTCGAAGCGCACCGAGACGTGCTGGCCGGCGCAGACGCGGTAGTCCGGCGCTCGAGCGGCGCCGTCGACCGACACGGCGCCGCGCTCGACCATGTCCTTGAGATGCCCGCGGGCGTAGCCGGGGAGCTTCCGGGCCAGGAACTGGTCCAGCCGCAGGCCGGGCGCGTCGACGACGAAGGCCTGCCGCCTCATGCGCGCTTGCCCCGCGGGAGCTTGCGCCAGGCCAGCGCCGCGCCCGCCAAGGTCGCCAGGGCTATCCACTGCGAGGTGGAGAGGCCCGCCGCCGCGCCGCGCACCAGGTCGCCGCGGACGAACTCGATGGCGAAGCGGGCGATGGAATACGCCGCCGCGTAAGCCAGGAAAGCCGAGCCGTGCGGGAGGGCGCCCGCCTTCACCCGCTTGACGACCTGCCATACGCCCCAGGCGATGAGCGCGTTGGCCGCGCTCTCGTAGAGCTGCGCGGGATGAAGCGGCACGCCGCGCAGGGCGTCCGGGACCAGGCTGTCCGGAGCGGTGAAGCGCACGCCCCAGGGCAGGTCGGTCGGCCGGCCGATGCAGCAGCCCGCGGCGAGGCAGCCCAGGCGGCCGATCGAGTGGCCCATGGGCAGCGCGACGCCGAAGTAGTCCGCCGGACGCCAGAACGGGGAAGCGCTCCGGCGGCGCACGAGGATCCCCGCCAGCACCGAGCCCAAAAATCCCCCGAAGAAGACGAAGCCGTAGCGGAAGTCGCGGATCGGATGGAGCTCGCCGGAGACGAAGGCCCGCCACTCCACGATCCAGTAGAGGATCTTCCCCCCCGCGATCGCGCCGAAGAAGAGCGCGTAGATCACGTTCCAGAACTCGTCCTCGCCCATGCCCATGTCGTCGCGGTGGGAATGCAGCCAGAGGATGCCGGCGAGATATCCCGCGGCCACCAGCACGCCGTAGGTCGCCACGCGGATGCCGGCGAAGTGGAAGAGGGTCGGGAACATGGCTAGAAACCGACCACCCGGCGAAACTGCGCGGGGCTCATGTCCAAGCTGGCCTTGAGATAAGGGTTGTTCTCGCGCTCGGATTCGATGCTGGCGCCTTTCTCCGTCGAGTAGTTGTGGCCCGGCAGGACCCAGCTCGAGCCGGGAAGGCCGGCCAGCCGCTTCAGGCTCGCGTACATCTTCTCCGGGTCGCCGCCCGGCAGGTCGACGCGCCCGCAGCCGCGGACGAAGAGGGTGTCGCCGGTGAGCAGGCGCCCGCGCGCGAGGAAGCACTGCGAGCCCTCGGTGTGGCCCGGCGTGTGCAGGAGCTCGATCTCCACATCCCCCAAGGATACCTTATCGCCTCCCGACGAGGGGCGCAGCGCCGAGCCCAAGCCCTTCAAGGCGAAAGCGTCGTCCTTGTGGACGTAGACCGGGGCGTCCGCGGCCTTGAGCACGTCGGCGATGGCCTTGGTGTGGTCGAAGTGGTGGTGGGTCACGAGGATCGCGGCCAGCGTCAGCTCGCGCGCGCGCAGGGCCTCGAGCAAGGTCTGGGCCTCCCAGCCCGGGTCGACCAGGGCCGCGCGCCGGCTCTCGGGATCGGCCAAGATGTAGGCGTAGTTCGCCATCGGGCCGACCTCGAGCTGCTCGACGAGGATCTCGCTCACTTGGGCGGCGGGAAGCGGTACTCGA
Source organism: Elusimicrobiota bacterium (assembly GCA_035536155.1). Classification (GTDB taxonomy): domain Bacteria; phylum Elusimicrobiota; class Elusimicrobia; order UBA1565; family UBA1565; genus DATLOS01. The sequence goes on along the minus strand of DATLOS010000468.1, from coordinate 2,064 downwards.
TCTCGCCCGGCTTGAGATAGCCGAGCTCCCGGCGCGCCGCGCTCTCGATGGCCCGCTCGTCCTGGGTCGCCGCCGCGATCTGCTTCTGGAGCGAGGTCTCCTCGGTCTTGAGCCGGGCCATCTCCCGGTTGAGCCCGCGCAGCTGCACGGTCCCGGAGATCATGCGCCGGAAGCCCCGGTTGCCGAGGAGGATCGCCACGCCCGCGGCGCCGAGGATGGAGAAGACGAGCGCCCGCCGCTCGCGCGGATGGAGGCGGGCGGGTTTGGCGGGCATGCGCCCCTTAGCGGGCGCCCGCCGCGACCTTCTTGAGCCGGAAGGAGCGGTCCCCGGCGTAGACGGCCTGGCCCGCGAGCTCGGCCTCGATGCGCAGGAGCTGGTTGTACTTGGCCAGGCGCTCGGAGCGGCAGGGCGCGCCGGTCTTGATCGCGCCGGCGTTCGTCGCCACCGCGAGGTCGGCGATGTAGGGGTCCTCGGTCTCGCCGGAGCGGTGGGAGACGATCGCGGAGAATCCCGCCTCGTGCGCCATGCGGATCGCGCGCACGGTCTCGGTCACGGTGCCGATCTGGTTGAGCTTGATGAGGATCGAGTTGGCCGAGCCCTCGCGGATGCCGCGCGCCAGGCGCTCGGGGTTGGTGACGAAGAGGTCGTCGCCCACGACGCGGATGCGGGGTCCCAAGGCCGAGGTGAGGGACTTCCAGCCGGCCCAGTCGTCCTCGGCCAGCGGGTCCTCGATGGAGAGGACGGGGTACTTCTCCACCCACTCGGCGTAGCGGGCCTGCAGCTGCGCGGCGGAGAGCTTGCCGCCCTCGAAGCCGTAGACGCCGTCCGAGCAGAACTCGCTGGCGGCCGCGTCGACCGCGAGCTGGACCTTGCCCTCGTAGCCGGCCTTCTTCACCGCGTCGAGGATGAAGCGGATGGCCTCGTCGTGGGTCTTCAGATGGGGAGCGAAGCCCCCCTCGTCGCCCACCGACGTGGTGTGCCCCTTCGCGGCGAGCAGCGACTTGAGGACGTGGTAGACCTCGGCGCCGGCGCGCAGGGCCTCGGAGAACGAGGCGGGGCCCGTGGGGACGATCATCAGCTCCTGGATGTTGAGGCCGCTGTCGGCGTGCTTGCCGCCGTTGACGATGTTGAGCATCGGCGCGGGCAGCAGCCACTCCTTCGAGGGGATGGCGAAGACGGAGCGCAGGTGCTTGTAGAGGGGCGTCTTGGCCGAGGCCGCGGCGGCGCGGGAGACGGCCATGGACACGCCGAGGACGGCGTTCGCGCCCAGCTTGCCCTTGTTGGGGGAGCCGTCGGCGCCGATCAAGGTCTGGTCGACGGCCTCCTGGGCGGAGGCGTCCATGCCGGCGACGGCCTTGCCCAGCACGCGCTCGGCGTTGGCGGCCGCGATCAGCACGCCCTTGCCGGCGTAGCGGTTCTTGTCGCCGTCGCGGAGCTCGACGGCCTCGTGCTCGCCGGTCGAGGCCCCGCTGGGGACCGCGGCGCGGCCGAGGGAGCCGTCGTCCAAGCCGACCTCGACCTCGACGGTGGGAAATCCCCGCGAGTCCAGTATCTCGCGGGCGCGAACCGATTTGATCTTAGCCATGTCAGCGCACCTTCCCCGCGATCACTTTCTTTCCCTCTTCGACGAGGACCTTGAGCTCGTCCTTGCCCGAGGCCTCGGCGTAGAGCCGCACGACCGGCTCCGTGCCCGAGACGCGCAGGCCCAGCCAGCGCCCGTCCTTGAGGATGAACTTGAAGCCGTCGGAGTCGTCGATGCGCCACACCGGGGCGCCGGCCAGCTCCATCGGGGGCTTGAGCTTGAGGCGATCGATCAAGTCCTTGGCCGCGAGGAGGTTCTCCAGGTGGAAGTTGACGCGCACGTTGTGGAAAGTGCCGTAGGACTTAAACAGCTGCTCGCGGATCTTCACGAGCGGCTTCTTCTCGAAGGCGACCAGCTCGGCCATGAGGATGCAGGCCAGCAGGCCGTCCTTCTCCGGCACGTGCCCGCCGATGGACATTCCCGCGGACTCCTCGCCGCCCATCGCGAAGCCGCCGCCGCGCAGCAGGTCCCCGATGAACTT
>DATLOS010000467.1:0-9799 GCA_035536155.1 Elusimicrobiota bacterium | reverse complement strand
TCCTGGAGCTGCTGGGGCGCAAAGGCAGCAAGGTGGTCTACAACGACCCGAACATCCCGACCTTCCCCGAGCTCCGGCACCACGAGCACCTGCGGGTGAAGTCGGTGCCGGTCACCCCGCGCGAGCTCGCGAGCAAGGACGCCGTCCTCATCGTGACCGACCACAGCGGCTACGACTACGAGTCGATCGTTCGGCACGCGCCGCTGATCGTCGACACCCGCAACGCCTGCGGAGGGCTGCGGGAATGGCGGGACAAGATCGTGGCGGCCTGAGGCGATGAAGGCGGCTCTCGGGGGTCTCCTCCTGGCGCTGGCCGTCCCCGGATGGGCGAGCCCGGCCTCCCTGTCGGTCTGCGTCTATTTCGACGGGCGAGACTCCTCGGGCTACCAGGACGGCGAGCTCCACGCCATCATGCTGGAGAACCTCCTCGGCCACTTCCAGGAAGCCAAGGTCGAGCTGCGGCCGGCCGGCGCCTACGCCGCCGGCGGCTTGGCCTCCTGCGACCGCGCGGCCTACGTGGGGAGCCGCTACGAGGCGCCTCTGCCGCGGGCCTTCCTGCGGGAGGCGCTCGCCTTCTCGAGGCCTTTCCTCTGGATCAACTACAACATCGGCCAGCTCCAGGCCGAGGCCGGTCCGGCGGCCTTCTCCCGCAAGGCCGGCTTCTCCTTCGCGGCCCTGCAGGGCTTCGACCCGCCCGGCCAGCCGGGCCGTGTGCCGGGCTTCTACCGCGACTTCCACTACAAGGGTAAGCGCTTCTGGAAGCTGGCCTTCGTCCGCCGCGGGGACGGGGCCTTGGTGGGGGACCCGGAGATCGCCATCCTGCGGGCCGACTCGGCGCGCGTGCTGGCCCGGGCGGCCCACTCGGAGACGGGCGAGTCGACGCCCTACGTGACCGAGAAGGCCGGCTTCTTCTACGTGGCCGACAACCCCTTCCTCTTCATCCACGAGCAGGACCGCTACCTGATCCTGGCCGATCTCCTGTTCGACTTCCTGCGCCTGCCTCCGCGCGCCCACGCGCGCTACGCGCTGGCGCGCCTGGAGGACATCCACCCCAACTACGACCTGGGCGCCTTCTACCGGGCGGTCGACGTCTTTCGCCGCAGGGGCCTCCCCTTCGCCGTCTCCCTCATCCCCGCCTTCGTCCCGGCGGGGGCGGGGGAAGGCGAGGCGGTGACGCTGGGGCAGCGCCCCGAGTTCCTGAAGGCCCTGCGCTACGCGACCAGGAGCGGCGGGGAGATCCTCCTGCACGGCTACACCCACAACGCCGGGGCGCTCGCGGGCTGTCCCCCGCTGCCCTCGGGCGCGGACTTCGAGTTCTGGGACCGCTGCCGCCAGCAGCCGCTCCCCTACGACTCCGAGGAATTCGTGCGGCTGCGGGTGGCGAAGGCCACCGCGCTCTTGGCCGCGGCCGGCTTATCCGCGGTGGCCTGGGTGACGCCGCACTACTGCGCCTCGCCCCTCGACTTCGTCCAGTTCGGCCTGCTGTTTCCGCGGACCCTGCAGAGGGTGCGCTACGTCCCGGACCGGCCCGAGCCGGGGCGGGCGCCCGTGTTCGCCAGCCAGTTCTTTCCCTACACCATCTACCGCGACCACTACGGGCAGTTCGTCTGGCCGGAGGACCTGGGCTTCGTCCCCATGCCCGGCTCGGAGGCGGGGAGCCAGTCGGCGGAGTCGATCGAGGCGTCCGCGGCCCTCTTGTCGGTCGTGCGCGACGCCTGGGCGTCCTTTTACTGGCACCCGCAGCTGGCCAACGTGGAGGGGGAGATCCCCCGGCTCGAGGAGATCGTCTCCGCCCTCCAGCGGCACGGCTACCGGTTCGTCTCGCTGCGCTCGCTCGCGGCCCGGGGGGAGTGAGGCGCCGAGCCGCTTACTTGGCGACGGCGAAGCTCTGGTAGAGCACGCCGTCGTCCTTCTGGCGGATCTTCGCGATGTAGACGCCGGACTCGACCACGCGGCCCAGGCCGTCCCGTCCGTTCCAGGCGATGGGCGCGCCGCCCTGCTGGGAGGCGTGGAAGACGGAGCGTCCCTTGAGGTCGTACACGTTTACCTCGTCGGCCCCCGCGCCGAAGGTCGCGGAGTCGTTGATCCCGTCCGCGCGCGCCGGGGTGAGGAACTTCTGCGGGGCGCGGGCTTGCGCGGTCAGCGCGCCCGCTCCGGGCGCGGCGGGAGCGGCGGGGGCGGGGAGGGCGGCCGAGACCGCCGCCCCTCCCGAGGGGTCGATCTCCCGCACGCTCATCTTCTTGTATAGGAGACCGTTCGTGCCCACGTTGTCGCTGCGCCAGTACACCGTGATGTTGGGCTTTCCCGACTCGGAGCCGGGGCGGCTGTCGCTGTTGGTCAGGCGCAGGCGGGGGTCGATGCCCGCGGCGCAGGCCACTCCGCCCGCGCCGAAGTTCGTGCCGTCGTCGACCAGCTCGTTGACCTTGACCCAGGTCCCGCCGTTGGCGCCGTCTGTCGTGTCCATCCAGGACTCGAGCTTGACGTTGCCGTCCGGCTGGTCGTAGACCACGAGCTTGTAGCCGATCCAGGTCTTGTAGGGCAAAGTCGACCACATGGCCTTGTTGTTGACCGCCACGGAGTTGGGATGGCTCGTCTCCTTCTCGAAGTCGATGTGCCCGTCGTAGCGGAAGCGCGCGTCGATGCCCCGCGTGTCGCAGAGGTTCTGCAGCTCGGCTCCCGTGGTCCCGTGGTTGGAGCGCGCGACGCCCTCGATGCCGCCCCAAGGCGTGCCGGAGTCGGCGACGCGGTAGGCGTAGACCGTCATCTCCACGTTGCGCCAGCTCTGCTGGAGCGCGGGGTCGTGGATGTACATGCGGGGGACCGCGCCGCTGATCGAGAACACGCCCTTGCCGTCGACGCTGTAGCTCGCGTCGCCGTGGTTGGCGTCGAACCAGGGGTCCTGCGGGTCGACGCCGGTGAAGGTCCGCGCGACGCCGTTGCCCCAGCTGCTCAGCCAGGTCTTGCCGCCGGCGACGGTCGGGTAGAGCTGCCGCACCCCGAACGAGTCCGCCCCGGCCGTGGTCGTGCCGGACGTCGTGCCGCCGGACGTCCCGCCGCCGCTCGCCGTCGTGGAGGCCGTGGCGTTGACCGAGACGTCCGTGATCGCGATCTGCGAGTCCTCCTCGTAGAGGGCGATGCTCCCGGAGGTGTAGGGCCGCTCGGTGTCGGTGAACGTCGTCAGGAGCGTCCCGTTGATGTACACCTTGATGGTGTTGCCCGTGTCCTGGGTCACCTTGACCGTGTAGGGCACGCCCATCGGGAACGTGGGCGAGGTCCCCGAGGTCAGGAAGCGGTTGGCTCCCGGGTACGCGGGGTCCTGCTTGCCCAGCAGCCACCCCTGCGGACCTCCGTAGAAGGAGTAGAAGTGGTCGTTGTCGGCGTAGTTCCACAGCACCCAGGCGACCTCCCACCCGTTCGGGGCCGAGCCGGTCCGGACCTGGGCGACGTTCTTCACCGTCGCCTGGAAGGTCAGGGGGTTGGAGAACGACGGACCCACCACGAGCGAGGCGTGCGTCTGGGAGGGCGAGACGCTGACCATCGGCACCTGCTGCAGCCAGCTCTTGGTCCCGTCGTTGACGACCTGGACGCAGCCGTAGCCGGAGAAGGAGACCGTCCACTGGCCGAACTTGGTGCCGTCGGCCATGCAGGAGTTGCGGGCGTAGGAGGAGAAGTCGTCGGAGAAGGTCGACGAGCTTCCGGTGCTCCCGCCGGTCCCTCCGGTCCCGCCGGTGGGCGCGCTCGCGGCGACCGCCAGGGAGCAGGCGGTCTCGCTGCCGGAGTCGGCCAGCAAGCCCACGTTGTTGAGGGAGGCGACCGTCGCCTGCTCGGTCCGGAAGGCGTAGTTCGCGCCCAGGAGCAGCTCCGTCTGGCCGGGAGGCGTCACGTAGGCGCTGTAGGTGTGGGCCGCGACGTTCACGACCAGGCGGAAGTGGTACGTCGAGCCCGCCTTGTAGGGGATCGCGGCCGCGGCGGCGTAGACGCCGCCGTTACGCGCGTCGATCGTGCCGGTGTTGTTGAAGCGCACCGCCGCGGCGAGGGAGGAGAAGGCGGAGGCGGCGCCGTTGGAGAGGCCCGCCACGCCGTCCACGTTGCCGGCCGACGGGGTCGCGTCGAAGCTCGCCGTGAAGCCGCCGCTCTGGGCGGCGACGGCGGAGTTCTGCCAGGTCCCGGCGCTGACGTAGCAGCCCGGCGCCGGCGCCGGCGGCGGCGCGACGACCGCGGAGGCGGTGGTGAAGGTGTTGTCGCCGGAGACCGACTGCTGGCCGTTCGCGCTGGACTTCACCCGGTAGTGGTAGAGCGTGGACGCCGAAAGGCCGCTCAAGACCACGCTGTGGCTGGTGACGGGAGAGGAGGCCAAGGGCGTCGAGCTGCCGTAGGAGGCGCCGGTCCCGTACTCCACCTGGGAGTCGGAGGGCTGGTCCGTGGTCCAGGAGACGGTGGCGCCGCCGGACGTCAGGGAGCCGGCGCTCACGGCGCTGATGACCGGGGCCGAGCCTACCGTGAGGGCGCAGGCGGTCTCGCTGCCGGCGTCGGCCATGACGCCCATGTTGTTGAGGGACGTGGCCCCCGCCTGCTCGGTCCGGAAGGCGTAGTTCGCGCCGAGGAGCTGCTCGCTCCCGGCGGGGGGGGTGACGTAGGCGCTGTAGGTGCGCGCGGGGACGTTGACGACCAGGCGGAAGTGGTAGGCCGATCCCGCGGAGTAGGGGATCGCGGCGGCGGCGGCGTAGGCGCCGCCGTTGCGCGCGTCGATGGTGCCGGTGTTGTTGAAGCGCACGATCGCGGCGAGCGAGGCGAAACTCGTGGACGCGCCGCTGGAGAGGCCGGCCACGCCGTCCATCTTCGCCATCGAGGGCGTGGCGTCGAAGGCCGCGGTGAACTGGCCGCTCTGGGCGGCGACCGGGGTGTTCGACCAGGCCCCCGCGGCGCTGCTCACGCAGGCCGCCCGGGCCGTCGCCGGCAGGCGCTGGAGCGCGGCCGCGAGGACGAGGAGCTTCAGGGTTTTGCGCGTCGTGTGCATGTTAGGACCTCTCTCGGGCGAGGGTTTTCCCGCCGAATCCGTAGCGTATTCCGAGCAGATGGGTGCCGGCGTTGCCGGCGGCGAGGGCGCGGTTGATGACCAGGGCGTAATCGATGCCGAAGCGTCCGGCCTGGACGCCGAAGCCGGCGGAGAACTGGAGCGAGCTGGCGCCCAGCCGCAGGCGCAGCCGGCCCTCGTCGAAGCTCTTCTCCACCCCCATGGCCGGGACGCAGCGCTCCAGCGCGGCGCCGACGACGCCCTCGCGGCGCGTGACGTCGGCCGTGAGGCGCAGGCCGGAATCCGGCAGATCCCAGGCCAGGCCCGCCTGGAGCTCGCGGGGGACCTTGTCCTGGACTCCCAGGCCCAGGTCCGGGCGGTTCAGGTTGCGCAGCGCCAAGCCCAGCGCAAAGGAGGGGGCAAGCCAAAGGAGCAGGCCGCCGTCCAGCCCCACCCCGCTTCGCGAGGCCCCGTTCTGGAAGGTCGGGTCCGCGGCGGCGAGCGGGTCTCCTCCTATTAAATAGCTGTGGGAGAGGCGCTTGAGGCTCACGCCCAGGTCCAGGGGACCCGCGACCGTCCGGGCGAAGGTGAGGCTCAGGGTCTTCTCGTCGAGCAGGCCCGACGCCCGGAAATCGCCGAAGCCCAGGCCCAGCGTCCCCCAGCGGGTCGGGGCCGCCGCGGAGACGAAGCCCTGCCCCAGGCTCCCCACGCCGTCTAAGCCCGCGTAGAAGCGCTCGTACATGAAGTACAGGTCGCCGCCCTTGAGGCGCGCGACGGCGGCGGGGTTGAGGAACATGGCCGTGGAGTCGTCGCGGCTGGCCAGCGAGGCGCCGCCCATGGCCGCGGAGCGCGGGGACTCGAGCGTCTCCTGAAAGGCCGCGCGGGCGCAGGCCGGGGAGCGCCAGGACAGGAGCAGCGCCGCCAGGGCGCAGAAGAAGCGCCGGGGGGCGGCGGGCGCCGAGCGCCAGCGCATGCCCTCCCCTTGCCGCTCGATCAACGTGATCGTGCGGCGGGCGGGCAGGGTCCAACGGGGGACCTCGCAGACGGCTCGGCGTAGCTTGTCGAACATGCATCGGCCGCTCGACGCTTCCGAGCGGCTCGGATTCAGGATATCGGAAAAAGATCCGGCCACAATGCGCGCGTTACAGTTCCGAAACACGACGGGCGCGCGGACGCCACGAAAGCGCGACATCTTATTTACCCGTCGTGCGTGGACGGGCGCCGGGGCAAGCGTTAGACTCCGCGCGATGGAGATCGGCAGGACTTTGCGCACGCTAACCGCGGCGCTGCTCGTCCCGGCGGGCCCGGTAGCCGCGGGGCAGACAGGCATGTGGGTCACCGCGTATTACGCGGCCTGGCGGCAGAGCCACCTGCGCCCGGAGGAGATCGACTGGTCGGCCCTCACCCACCTCGTGCACTTCTCGCTCAACCCCCGCCCGGACGGGAGCCTGGACGCCGACGTCAACCGCCTGGGCCCGGCCAACGTCGCCGAGGTGGTGAAGGCGGCCCACGCCGCCGGCAAGAAGGTGCTGTTCGCGGTGGGCGGCAAACGCAGCCGCGCGGGCTTCCTCGGAGCCATGAACGCCGCCCATAGAGCGGCGTTCATAGACAATCTCCTCGCCTTCCTGACCCGCAACGGCTACGACGGCATCGACGTGGACATGGAGGAGATCCGCCCGGGCGACGCGGAAGGCTACGCGGCCTTCATCCGCGAGCTGCGCCGCCGCCTGGACGCCCTGCGTCCCCGGCCGCTGCTCACGGCGCCGGTCCTGTGGGAGCCGGCCCTTTTCGCCCGCCTAGCCAACGAGTTCGACCAGATCAACCTCATGACCTACGACCTGGCCGGCCCCTACCCGGGTTGGGTGCTGTGGCACAGCGGGGCCCTCTACGACGGCGGCCGGAGCTTCCCCGACCGCCGGGAGCGGCTGCCTTCGGTCGACAACCGGGTGGAGGCCTTCCTCGCGGCGGGGGTGCCGCGCGCGAAGTTGGGCGTCGGAGTCTCCTTCTACGGCTACGTCTGGAACGGGACCGACGCGAGCCGGCCGGGCGAGGGCTGGAGCAGCCCTCCCGGCTTCAAGAACCTTCCTTATTACAGGCTGGCCGACGACTTCGGGCTCCGGGAGTACGAGTACTCCCACCCGGCCTACCATTGGGACGACAAGGCCCAGGCGGCCTACCTGAGCATCGAGGACGGCTCCCCGGGAGGCGGCAAGTTCGTCTCCTACGACAACGAGGTCGCGGCCCGCAAGAAGGTGGAGTACGCCCAGCGCAAGGGGCTGGGCGGCGTCATCATCTGGGAGCTGGGCGGGGGCTACCGCGACAGCCAGGAGAAAGGGCGGCGCGACCTCCTCCTTCAAGCGGTCAAGCGCGCGGCGTTCGGCGGAGGAGGTCTAAGGTGAACAAAGGTCCCCACGTGCTGGTGCTGGCCGCGAGCCTGGGCAAGCGGCTGAACTCGTCGCTGCCCAAGGTCCTGACCCCGGTGCTGTTTAGGCCCCTCGTCCACTACGCGCTCGACCTGGTCGCGGGCCTGCCCCACCAGTCGGTGGGCGTGATCGTCGCCCCCGGGGACCAGGACGTGCGGGAGCGCTGCCGGCCGTACGAGGGCCTCCAGTTCCTGCGCCAGGGCCCGCATGGGGAGACCCTCCCCGCCCTCCGGGCGGCGGAGGCGCACATGCGGGAGCCCGAGGCCGACGTCCTGGTCCTGCGGGGCGACATGGTTTACCTGGAGGCGGAGCCCGTCCGCGAGCTCCTGGCGCGGCACGCCCGCGCCCGCGCCCTCTGCACCGTCGGGGAGGGAGCGCTGTGCTTTCGCAAGAAGGCGCTCCTGTCCGCGGCGGCGGAGGCCGCCGCGAAGGCGGGCAAGGAGGGGAACCTCTTCGTCGAGGCCGCGCACGCGCTGGCCAGCGGCCGCGGGCGCAGCGCCCGGCCCGGGACCGGGGCGGTCCTGGCGGTCAACGACCTGCTCGAGCTCTGCCACGCGGAGGAGGTCCTGCGCGAGCGGATCAACCGCGCCTGGCTGGGCAAGGGCGTCTTCCTGCAGGACCCCCGAAGCACCTTCATCGATCCCCGCACCTCGATCGGCAGGGACGTCCGCATCGAGGCCGGGACCTTCCTGATCAACTCGGTGCTCGAGCCCGGGGTGAAGGTGGAGGGCTCCTGCCGCATCGTGGATTCCCAGATCGGCGAGGGCACCACGATCAAGCAGGGCTCCTACATCGAGAAGAGCCACGTCGGCCACGACTGCCGCGTCGGGCCGTACGCGCACCTTCGCCCGGGGACCCACCTCGAGAACGCCGTGAGCATCGGCAACTTCGTCGAGGTCAAGAAGAGCTTCATCGGCACCGGCACGAAGGCGTCGCACCTGAGCTACATCGGGGACGCGCAGGTGGGCATGAACGTGAACGTGGGCTGCGGCTTCATCACCTGCAACTTCGACGGGGGGCCGGTGAAGCAGCGGACCATCATCGAGGACTTCGTCTTCATCGGCAGCGACTCGCAGACGGTGGCCCCGGTGAAGCTCGGCGCCCGCAGCTACGTCGCCAGCGGCACCACCGTGACCGAAAACGTCCCGCCCGATTCCTTCGCCATCAGCCGGGGCCGCCAGGTCACGAAGGTGGGCTACGCCAAGAAGTACCGCCGCAAGCCCTCCGCCGCCGCCCACCGCTGACCGTTTCACGGCTCCCGGCCATTAATGTTACGGCCGCTCTATGGTGGGGTGCCTCGCCCGCTAATACACTCAGGTCTATGAATGCGGCCCAGACGTTTTCGCGGGAGGAGCGCCATGATCGTGTCCGCCCATCAGCCCAATTTCTTGCCCTGGCTCGGCTACTTCGACAAGATGCGGGCTTCGGACCTCTTCATCCTCGTCGACCACGTCCAGTTCGAACGCCAAGGGTACCAGAACCGGGCGCAGATCAAGGCGGGCGCCGGCGCTCGCTGGCTGACGGTTCCCGTGGCCCGGGGCGAGCGCTCGGAGCCGATCCGCGATAAGGCCGTCGACAACAGCCGCAAGGGCCGGCTGCGCTGGGGACGGAAGCTCTTCCTGAGCCTCAAGTACGCCTACCAAGCCGCCCCGCACTTCCGGGAGCACGAGGCCGCGCTGGCCGAGGTCTTCGACGGGAGCTGGGAGAGGCTGCTTCCGCTCAACTGCCGCCTCATCGAGCTCTGCCGCGGCTGGCTGGGCATCCGGACTCCCATGGTGCTGAGCTCGGAGCTCGGCGTCCAGGGCGCCCGCTCGGACATGGTCCTGGCCCTCTGCCGGGCCGTCGGGGCCGACACCTACCTGGCCGGGGCGGGAGCCTCGCGCGAGTACCTCGACTTGCCGGCGTTCGCGCGGGCCGGGATCCGGGTGCTCTGGCAGCAGTTCCGGCATCCCCGCTACCCGCAGCTGCCGTCCGGGAGCCCGTTCGTGGAGCGCCTCTCGGCCCTGGATCTCCTCTTCAACTGCGGCGCGGGCGCGACCCCATGGAAACGGTAGCGTGGTTTCCCGCGAGGTACGCGGGCAAGACGGTGCTGGCGGTGGGCGCCCACCCGGACGACCTGGAGCTGGGCGTCGGCGGCACGCTGGCGCGCTTGAGCCGCGCCGGCGCGCGCGTGGTGATGGCGGTGGCGAGCGTGCCCAACAGCCTCGAGCGGCGCAAGGAGGAGGCCGGGCGGGCGGCGCAGGTCCTGGGAGGCGAGATCCGCTTCCTGGTGGGAGACCGCTGCTCCCGGGTGGAGGATCTCAAGCGCCACGAGCTGGTGGGGATGGTGGACGGCCTCGTGGCCGAGCTGGCGCCGGCGGCG
>DATLOS010000466.1:0-4892 GCA_035536155.1 Elusimicrobiota bacterium | reverse complement strand
CCGCCCCGACCGTCGCGGAGCGCAGCCTGCGCCGCGCCGCCTTCTCCAGGCAAGCCTTGAGCGCACGGGCCTCGCGCGGGTCCTCCGCGTCGAAGAGCTGGACCCCGGAAGGGTCGAGCTCGGCGGCGCGGCGCAGATCCTCGAGGCCTCCCTCCAAGTCGCCGCGCAGGAGCCGGAGCTTTCCGCGCTCGCAAAGAGGCCACCAGCGGGTCGGGGCCAGCTCGACGGCGCGCGTCAGCCGCGCCAAGGCCTCCTCGCCCCGCCCGGCCCGGCGCAAAGCGCCGCCCCACCAGGCATGAGCCAAGGGGTCCCGCGGATCGAGCTCGGCCGCGCGCTCGAAGGCGGCCAAAGCCTCGCCGTTTCGCCCCAGCTGGCGCAGGAGCTCGCCGCGCCACGAGGCGATCCAGGCCGAGCTCGGGTCGAGCTTGGCGGCGCGGGCCATGTCCCGCGCGGCCTTCTCGCCCTCGCCCAAGGCGAGCCGCGCGCGGCCGAGGAGCGCGTGCGCCCAGGCGTAGCCCGGCTCGAGGAGCACCGCGCGCTCGAAGCCCGCGACCGCCTCGGCGTAGCGGCCCTGGTCGCGGCGGATCTCGGCCTTCCAGGCGTGCGCCCAGGCGCGCCGCGGCCACCGGTCCAGCACCGCGTCGAGGCCCCGCAAGGCGGCGTCGTAGCCCTCGCGGCTCGCGAGCCCGCCCCAGGCGTGGGTCGCCCAGGCCGCGCGGGGATCGCGCTCGAGCGCCGCCTCGATCGCGCGCGCCTTCTCGGACAGGGATTTCATCGGAATACCCCCACGCCCGGGTTGAGGATGCCGTCGGGATCGAAGACCTTCTTCATCTGCTTCATGACCCCGAGATAAGCGGGGTCTATGCGGCCTTTCACCGCCGCCTGCCAGACGGTGCCGATCCGGTAGGGGATGCCCCAGGGCGCCAAGGTGCGGCGCAATTCCTCGGCCAAGGCGGCGCTCGCGGGCTCGGCGGACTCGCGGTAGCTCCAGCCGAAGAGGGCCGCCGTCCCCTCCCGGCCGAAGTAGGTGCGCAGGAAGCCGTCGGGCATGGCCAAGGCCGCGACGCGCGGCCGGAGCTTCGTCGCCCATAGGGCGTAGACGTCGGCGATGCGCGCGTAGGGGAGCTGGATCGAGACTCCTTTCCAGAACTCCTTGCCCGGCGGGGGAGCCTGCCAGCGCGGCGGATCGGAGGCGAGCGGGACGGCCTCGGGAAGCCCCGCGCCGCGCAGGAGGCTCAGCGCGAGACGGCGCTTGGCCGCGAGCTCCTCCTCGGTCGCCGCGGCGAGGAAGATGTGCGTGCGGTCGCCGCGAGCGGCGATCGAGGAGTGGTTCATCCAGCCCTCGAAAGGCGCCCCGGCCCGCGCCCGGCTCGCGGCAGCGACCAAGGTCCGGTAGGTCTCGAGGGACGTGGGCAAGGCCAGCTCCAGGGTCTGGCGGCGCGGAAGCGGCGCGATGCGCAGCGTCACCTCGGTCACGATCCCCAAGGCGCCCTCGGAGGCGAGGAGGAGGCCGGTGAGATCGGGCAGGCCCGCGCGGGAGAAGGCGGGAAGGCCGAGCACCGAGGAGGCGCCCATCGGCAGGACCTCGCCCGTGCCCAGGACCGCGCTCAAGCCCACGAGCTGGGTCGAAGCGGGACCCGCGAACATCCCCAGACCGGCGCTGGTGTCGTTGGCGACCATCGAGGCCAAGGTCGCGGTGCCGAAGCCGTCGGGCGCCATGGGCACGGTGAAGCCCTTGCGGCGCAGGGCGTCGTCGAGCGCCCAGATCGCGGCCCCCGCCTGCGCGCGCGCGGTGAGCTCGACCGGATCGACGGCGAGGAGCTTGGACATGGCGCTCAAGTCGACGGCCACCGCGCCGCCGGCCTTCGAGCTCGCCCAAAAGCTGGTGCGGGCGCCGACGGGAGTGAGCGCGACCTTGCGCGCGCGCGCCCAGCGCACCAAGGCCTGAACCTGCGCCGTCGTCTTGGGCTTGGCCGCGGCGGCCGGGACGCCCAGGTCGTGGCCGGCGAAGTCGCGGGCGTACTCCTTGAGCTTGGCCGGCTGGACGCTCACCTGGGCCGCGCCCAGCAGTTTGGCGAGCTCTTTTTGCAGGTTCATGGCAGATCTCCGGGACGATCGCCCGTCCCCGCCAGCGGGCCCAGCTCCACGAAGCCCCAAGCCGGCTTTCCGAAGTACGCCTCGAACTTCCCGTCCTCGCAGCCGATATAGTCGAGGTACTGGCCGCGCGCGGACTCCCGGATGCCGTCGAGGAAGAGCTTGAGCGGCCCCGGCGCGCAGGCCGCCGCCAAGGCCGCCACCGTGCAGGCCTCCGCGGCCGATTTTCTCTGAAGATACGAAAGATAGACCTTGCGCGTCTCCTCGAAACGCCCGCCGTCGGATCGGCGCCGAAGCACGAGGTAGTCCCCGGGGAGATAGGCCTTGGGCAGCGCGAGAAAAGGCTTGGCCGACGGGTTCCGGCCCAGGGAGGAGCGCTCGACGTAGAGCTTGAAGCGGCTCGGCTTGCCCGGCCGGAAGTCGTAGCCCACCGCGAAGAGGCCGGCCGTGTCGATATTCTCGCCGCCGGCAAGCGCTCGGGCGAGCTCGGCGGCGCGCTCGTCGCAGTAGAGGCTCACCTCCTCGAAGCGCCGCGAGGCGACGTCCCACTCGACGCTGGCCACGGGATAGAAATCCTCGAGGCCGGCTCCGCAGATCGCGTCGTACATGCGCTCGAGCGGCGCGGCGTCGAAGCCCGGAGCTCGCGCGAAGAGCCCTCGGATGTCCTCCCGGCGGCGGCGGGCCAGGTCCTTCTTGCGCCGCGGCGAGGCGTTCTCCTCGAACTTCGCCACGTGGACCAGCTTGACCCGCCCGAAGCGGTCCGCGCTGTTGACCGCCGCCTCGAAATAGTCGACGAGGAAGGGGCCCTCGCCCGTCGCCGAGGAGAGCGCCGCCACCTGCTCGGCCAGCGCTTCGTCGAAAGGACGCGCCCGCCCGCCGTAGTGGAGGCGGACCCAGTCGAGGATCTCGAGCCGGTTCACGGCAGCACCCACAGGCGCGCGCCCTTGCCCGGCGCGCGCTTGAGCCCGGCCCGCCACGCCGGCCGGGCCACGTAGGCCTCGAAAGTCCCCTTCTCGCAGCCGATGTAGTCGAGCCACTGCCCGCCCGCCGACGCCTCCAAGGACTCGAGGAAGCGCTTGAGAGGTCCCGGGGCGCAGGCGCGCGCCAGGACCGAGACGCGGCAGTCGAGGCGCGAGGCCTCGGGCGAGAGGTAGCACAGGTAGACCTTGCGCGCGTCCTCGAGGCGGCCGCCGTCCGGACGGCGGCGAAGCACGAGATGTTCGTCGGGCAGGCACGCCCGCGGCAAGGCCAGAAACGGGCGGCCCGAGGCCCGCGCCCCCATCCCCCCGGCGCGGCGGTGGTAGAGCTTGAAGCGGCTCGGCTTGCCCGGCCGGAAGTCGTAGCCCACCGCGTACACGCGCGGCAGGTCGAGGCCGCGGCCCAGGTCCCCGTTCAAGGCCCGCGCCAGCTCGGCCGGCCGCTCGTCGGAATAAAGGCTCACCTCCGCGAAGCGCCCCGAGGCCGCTTCCCATTCCACGCTGGCCACGGGGAAGAAATCCTCGACGCCGCCGGCGAAGGCCCGGTCGTACATGCGCCGCAGGCCGGCCAAGTCGAAGCCGCGGTTCGCCTTAAATAGCGACTCGAGCGCCTCTCGCCGGCGCAGGGCGGCCTTGCGCCGCCGCTTGCGGTCGGAGTCCTGCATGAAGCCCGCCACGTGGACGAGCTTGAGGCGGGAGCGCGGCGCCGCGCTGTTGACCGCCGCCTCGAAGTAGTCGATGAGGAACCCCGCTCCCGCGGACGAGGCGGCCAGGAGCCCGGTCTGCGCGGAGAGCTCGGCCAAAACGCCGCGCGCCGCGTCCGGGCACTGCGCGCGCGCCCAGGCCAGGATTTCGGCGCGGTTCACGGCAGCACCCACTCGCCGTCGTGGCGGACGCCGTATTGCTCGACGTAGCGGCCCCACGCGGGCTTTCCGAAATAGGCCTCGAAGACGCCGCCCTCGCAGCCCACGTAGTCGAGGTACTGGTACTCGGCCGCGGGCAGGAGCGAGTCCAGGAATTTCTTGAAAGGCCCCGGCGCGCAGGCCTTGGCCAGGACGGAGACCCGGCAGTCGATGGTCCGCTCGCCGGGCGAGACGTAGCAGAGGTACGCCTTGCGCACGTCCTCGAAGGGCCCGCCCCCGGGCTTGCGGCGCAGGACGAGAAAATCGGCGGGAAGATACGCCTTGGGCAAGGCGAGGAAGGGCTTGCCCGACGCGCAGGCGCGCGCGGACTCGCTGCGGTGGTAGAGCTTGAAGCGGCTCGGCTTGCCCGGCCGGAAGTCGTAGCCCACCGCGAAGAGGCGGCTCAGGCCCAGCGTCGCCTCGAGCTCGGCCTCCGGCACGCCCAAGGCTCGCCCCAGCGCGGCCGCGAGCGCGGGGGCGCCTTGGTCGCAGTACAGGCTCACCTCCTCGAAGCGCCCCGCGCGGACGTCCCACTCCACGCTCGCCACGGGGTAGAAGTCCTCGTGCCCGGCGGCGAAGACGGCGTCGTACATGCGGCCGAAGGCCTTGAGGTCGAAGCCCCGCCGGCTCTTGAGAAGACCCTCGAGGTCCTCCTTGCGCTTGCGGGCCCGTTCGCGCAGGCCGCGCCCGCCGACCTGCTCGGCGGGACGGGTGAAGTGGACGAGCTTCACGCGCTCTAAAAGATCGCGGCTGTTGAGGGCGGCTTCGAAGTAGTCCACGAGGAAGGGGCCGCCCTCCGACGAGGAGGCGAGGACCTCGAGCTGGCCCGCGAGCTCCGCGCCGATGCCGCGCGCGGCGCCGCCGTAGTACAGGCGGACCCAGTCCATGATCTCGGCGCGGTTCATGCCGTACCGCCGCG
>DATLOS010000465.1:0-7692 GCA_035536155.1 Elusimicrobiota bacterium | reverse complement strand
GGGATCGCCATCGCGGCGACGCCGTCCTCCTCCAGCGCGCGGGCGCAGGCGTCGGCGCGGGCCTTCTCGGTCCCTTCCAGGATGATCCCGCGCGCCGCGCGCGCCCGCAGGGCGGCGTCGGCCAAGGGCGAGCCCTCGATGCGCGCCAGGCTGCGGCCCAGGACGGACGGGGCCGCGGGCTCCCTCAAAAGTACGGCGTAGGCGCCGGCGCTCACGCGAAGATTGTACACTACGCTCCGCATGGGCGCGATTTCCCGGCTCTCGACGGCCGTCCGCGTGGCGCTGGCGGCCTGCGCGCTGGCCTTGGCCCTGGCCTGCGGCGGCTTGGCACTCGCCGGCCGCCGCGCCTCGGCCGCCCTCGACGCCGGCCTGCGCGAGCGCTTCCCCGACCCGCAGCGCGCGTCCTTTTCCCGCGCGGGGGTGAGCTTCCTCCGCGGGCTCGTCTTCGTGGACGGCGTGCGCCTGAGCCAGACGATCGGCGGGGCGGCGGTGCGAGGCGAGGTGGAGCGCGCGAGCTGGAGCGTGCCGGTGCGGGCTCTGGCCCTCGGGCACGCGGCGCCGGCGTGGGTGACGCTGTCCGCCCCCAAGTTCTCCATCCGGCCGAGCTCGGCGCCGGCCGAGGGCGAGGAGCCCGTCGAGTCCCCGGCGGGCCGCCCCCGCGCGGCGACGGTCCTCGACTACCTGCCGGCGCAAGGCCTGAGCGCCGAGGGCGGCCAGCTGACTTTGGAGAGCCCGTGGGGCGGCGCCCCGCTCGCTTGGGAGAAGGTCCAGCTCCGGGTCGAGCGCCGCGAGCCCGGCGGCTACGACGTCCGCCTCCAGGGGAGGCTCGCGGGCACCCCGGGCGGAGCCTCGTTTCAGGCGCGCTTCGACGACCTCGCCTCGCCCTGCGAGTCCGAGGGGCAGCTCAAGATCGACCCGGTGCCCGTGGCCAAGCTGGCCGGCTACTTCCCGGCGAGCCCGGACGTCCGCTTCAAGGACGGGACCGTCTCGCTGACCAGCACCTTCACCTGCAGGAAGGGCTGGCTCACCGCGAGCCATTTGGTCGAGGTGCACGGCTTCGACGCGGAGGTCTCCAGCGGCACCAAGGAGCTCTTCGGCGTCTCCGTGAAGTATCTTCAGGACCTTTTCAAGGTCGAGCAGCTCTCCTTCGTCGTCCCCATGACCGGGGAGCTCTCCGACCCGCACATCGGGGTCGGCTCCAGCATCCAGCAGATCCTCCTCAAGATTCTAGAAGGGAAGTTCGACGACAAGGAGGACGCCGAGAAGCTCGCGCGCAAGGGCGGCGACTACTTCGGCAAGAAGCTCGACAAGGCCATCAAGGCCTGGATGAAGTCGCGCCGGAAATAGCCGGCGCGGACAGCCTTCCTCGGAGCGCCCACCAGAGCTGGCCGGCCGCGGCGAGCTTGAAATAGGAGAAGAGCGGCGCGGCGTCGCCGGCGCCGAGCTTGCGCGCCAGACCCTCGGTCGAGTTCAAGACGGCGCAGGCCAGGATGCCCGCGCGGCGCCCGGCGGGGAGGGGAAGACGCAGGACGTACAGCGTCGGGGCGAGCAGGAGAAGATAGGAGTAGTCCTTGAAGCGCGGCAAAAGCAGCGGGGTCGCCGCGCAAAACAGGAGCGCGGTCTCCACCCGGCGCGAGCGCTGGTCGAGGCCGCCTCCGGGCCGGATGCAGACGCGCGCTGTCTCCGCCAGCACGGCGGCGATGGCCGGCCCGATCAGCAGCCAAGCCCAGCGTCCGGGCTCTCCACCCGCGGCGAGGCCGGCCACGGCGCGGAAAAAGGAGAAGGCGGAGCTGTTGATCCGGGCGCTCTCGTTGAGCCAGCTGTTCTCGCCCCGGGCCAGCGCGGCGAGGTAGGAGCGGGCCAGTTCCGGCCGCAGGAAGTTGAGGCCGAAGAGGCCCGCGGCCGCGGCGGACGAAGCGAGGAAGGCGCCCCAGGCGGGGCGGGGGCGGAGCAGGAGCAGGAGGAGGAAGACCGCGGGCTGGAGCTTCACCTGCGCGGCCGCGGCGACGCAGAGCCCGAAGAGGAGGTCGCGGCCCTCGACCAGGGCCGCGAGGCCGATCCACAAGGGGAGCTGCTCGAACACCGCGATGTTGCCGGAGCGCAGGTCGATGAGGAAGGGGTCGCTGTAGGCCAGCAGGAAGAAGGCGAGGGTCGCGGCGCCGCCGTCGATCGGGGTAAAGCGCCGCCAGAGCGCGATCAAGAGGGCGATCGCGGCGAGCTTGAGCGCCGACCAGAGGAACTGAGCCCCGTAATCGGACGGCCCCGGCGAGAGTGCCGCGAAGGGCCGGTAGGCCTCGAGGGCCAGGGGGGGATAGATGCAGGGCATCTCCAGGGCGTAGCCCAGCTTCTTGGAAGCCTCGCGCTCGTCGTAGGGGTCGGCGCCCAGGGCCATGGCCCGGGCGCATCCTTTATAGAGCTTGAAGTCCCACTGGGTGAAGGAGGGGACGCAGACGGCTTTGACGGCCGCGCCGACGATCACCAGCCACAGCGCGGCCCGCAAAAAACGGCCCCCCGGCCGATCGTCGGCCAGGGGGCCGGGCAGCTCGTTCACGCGCGGGCTCAGCCCTCGAGGTGGACGGACTTGATCCAGTCGAGCTTGGGGAAGTCCTTCTTGAGGTAGGCGGAGCCCTCGGCCTGGATGCGGAACTGATCGGGGCCCATGCCGTGGGGCGGCGCGTCGCCGTAGCCGGTGTAGAGCGACTTCACCACGTCCATGCCCTGGACGACCTTGCCGAAGGGGGTGAACCCCATGGAGTCCAGCCGGCTGTTGTCGCCGTAGTTGATGAAGAGCTGGGTGGTCCGCGAGTTGGGCCCGCCCATCGCGTAGGTCACCATCCCGGGGGTGTTGCTCTGCCCCGTCGAGGCGTCGTCCTGGATGCGGGCCTCGCGCCACTTCGCGTTCACCTTGGGGTCGCCGTTGATGCCGAACTGCACCATGAAGCCGTCCACGGCGCGGAAGAAGGCGGTGTCGTTGAGGTAGCCCGTCTTCACGAGGTTATAGAAGCGGTCGGCGCCGCGGGGGGACCAGTCGCGGTGCACCTCGATCACGAAGTCTCCCTTCGTGGTGGTGAAGCGGGCCTTGAAGGTCTTGGGCGCCTGCTCCACGGCCTTCTCCGGCGCGAGCAGCGCGGCCGAGTTGGCGGGGGCGGCGGGCTTCTTGGGGTTGGCGGAAGTCATGGCGGTCTCTCCTGGCCCGGCGACCAGGAGCGCAAGAGCGCAGAGGGCGGCAGTCGTCATCGGGTTCTTGATCATGGCGAGAGTCTAGCGAGATTGCGGCGGAAGGGTCAAGGAAGGCCGAAACCTTTAAAGCCTGTCCTCGTAGTTCCTTCGGGTCCGGGCCCAAGGGGCCTAATTCGGCCCTGGGTCTGGGTCTTTCGGCTCCCGCCTCCCGCCCGCCGGAAAGCCTATGATCCGCGCGATATGTCCCAACCGCGAGGCCTTCCTATGAAGAAGCTCTGCGCCGCCTTCCTGGCGTCCATCCTGGTCGCGCTCTCCCCGGGTTCCGGCGCTCTCGCCGCGGTGGCGCGCGCGCCGCGCGCTTCCGCTCCCGCGGCGGTCCCCGCGGTCGGCGCGCTCGGCGGAGAGCTCGGCTCGGCCCCGATGTCGGCGGCGTTCGGCGACGGCCTCCTTGCCGCCCCCGGATTCGGGCTGACCTCGGATGGCTCGATCGGGCCGGAAGGCCTCACGGTCGCGGCGCCGCAGGACGCCGCCTTCACGCTGGTGATGCCGACGGGGCAGCCCTTCCCGCAGACCCAGGCGACGTCGATCGTGTCCCCGGAGGCCTTGGCGCCGGCGGCGCTCTCCGGGCCGGAGACGTACGCCTCGGTCTCGGCCTCCAACGTCCGCGCGGCGGCGCCCGAGACGCCGCTCGCCGCGGCGATGGAGCCCCTTCGGACCTTGGCCCACGCGGTGGCCGACGGGGCGGCGCGCTTCAGCGGGCTGGGGCGACAGTTCGACGGATCGCGCGCGCACGATGGGGACGCGGCGCCGGAGGCGGAGCAGGCCGTCGAGGCCGCGATCCCGGAGAAGCCGCTGCCCGGCACCGGCGAGAACGGCCGCGAGTCCCTGCAGGAGTCCGCGCAGGGCCTCTTCCGCCTGCGCCACGACGTCCAGGTGGACGCCCGGGAAATCCTCAAAGAGAACCTGGGAGGCGACTTCGGCGACGGCATCCTGCACCGCGACGTCGGGCGCGTCCTGCGCCGCCTTCTCGCCGCGGCGGGCTACCCCCGCGAGGCCGCGCAGGTATTCATCGGCAACTCCTTCCTGCCCAACGCCTTCACCACGGTCGTGCCCAGCGAGGGCAAGTTCCTCAGCGAGAACGCGAGCGTCGCCCGCGTCTTCCGCATCGCGAATATCTTCGTCTCCCTCGGCCTGCTGCGCTCGATGGAGAACGAGTCCCAGCTCGCCTTCGTCCTGGCCCACGAGCTGATGCACAACTGGAAGGGCCACCTCAAGGATTTCTCCGGCGCCGGCCACGTCTTCCTCGGCCACTTCCACGAGCTCGAGGCGGACGCCGAGGCCCTGAAGCTCGTGGCCGCCGCGGGCTACGACGCGCACCAGGCCATCGACAGCCTCTACGCCCTCCACCGCGAGTACGACCGCCTGGAGCGCGAGTACGCCTTGCTCAAGCAGGACAAGAGCGAGCTGACCCAGGCCCTGAGCCGCCTGCGCGACATCCACCCCCATCCCGACATCCGCCGGGCCAACATGCTCGACCACATGAACGAGGCGCTGGAGCAGTACAAGCCCCAGCCCGTTCCCGCGGATCCGATCTGGATGCGCCGCCGCCAGGCCGAGGAGCGGCCTTCGAACCTGGACCGCCTCGGACGGCGGCTGGAGAAGGCCGCGGAGGGCAAGACCATCGAGGAGGCGATCTTCGACCTCGAGGTCTTCATCGAGCGCGAGATGGAGCACGGAGAGCTCGCCTACGAGGGCTGGGCGGTCGTCGAGGAGGCCTACCGCCGCCTCGTGCGCCGGGCGCAGAATCCCGAGGATCTGCGGCCCATCGAGGTTTCCATCCGCCGCCAGGAGGACTACAGCGGCGGCTTCCCGTCGCGGCGGCTCAAGTCCGACCTCATCACCCGCCAGCTCGACATGACCTTGGCGAAGATCGCGCGGATGTCGCCCAAGGCGGCGGCCGCTCCGGCCAAGGCGCAGGTTCCTCATATCGCGGGCCGGGAGCAGCTCGCCCTCGCCTTCCAGACGGCCTCCGCGCTCTCCTTCGAGGAGAAGGACCGGGCCTCCTTCGGCGCGGCGCAGTCCGCGGCGGTCAAGCTCTGGCGCGCGGCTCGGACCGTCCTCGCGGCGGAGCTGGGGCGCGAGCCGGTCCCCGAGGAGATCGAGGCCGAGCTGACGCGCGGCCTCCCGGCCGCGTGGGCGAAGCCGATCCGCCTCGCCTCGGACGCGGACCCGGTCAACCGGGAGCTGGCGCCCATCCTGCGCGCCCTCGGCCCCTCCGCCACGCTGGCCGACTTCGTGGCGGCGGCCGAGGGCCGCTCCGAGAAGGCGCGTCGCGCGGGAATCCTCTGGTCGCTGGACCGCGTGCGCGACCGCGACGGCCTGAAGGCCGCCCTGAAGGCCGTATCCGCCCTGCCCGGCCTCGAGCGGCTGGAGCGCGGCCCCAACACCGCCTTCGCCCTCGACGCGTCGCACCGCCTCTGGCGGGCCGCGCGCCGGGCTTTGTCCCAGGAACCCGAGGCCGACCGATCCCCGGAGAAGATCCGGGCGCTGCTCGTCGCCGGTCTCCCCGCCGCCTGGCGGGCCGTCGTGGAGCGCGCCGGGGCGCGCGAGAAGCGCCTGCCGCCCCCGAGCCCGGTCGCGGGCCGCGAGGCGCCCGGCTTAAACGACTTCCTCGGCTCATCGGCGCGGCTGGGACACGAGTCGCGCCTGGCCGGGACTTTGCGCTTGCTGGGCTCGATCCACGACCGGCGCACCCTCGACGCGGCGTTTCAGACCCTGTCGCGGGAGGCGGAGAACCTCGGCCTCGACCTTCAGCAGGTCGCGATGGAGGACATGTACGGCGGCGGCAGCGTCGCGGAACTCGTGCTGCGAGTCGCCAGCCAGCTGTGGCGGGGCACTCGCACGGTCCTCACGCGCGAGCTCGGCCGGCCGGCGCTCCCGGAAGAGATCATCGACGAGCTCCGCAAGAAGCTCTCGCCGACCTGGATGCGCTCCTACCGCGAGGGCTTCCACGTGGAGGTATTGGAGTCGGCCTTCGGCCCCGAGCAGTTCCGCTCGAAGACCCTGCGCCCGTCCGAGCTCGTCATGCGCCTGCACGGCCGCCAGGACTCCTATAAGCAGGAAGAGCACTGGAAGAAAGGCCGCAAGATCCCGGGCTTCGACCACTGGACCCTGCGCCATTACTCCCCGCCCATCGGGGGCGTCATCAACGGCAAGCCGGTGTTCCGCTACGAGCGCTATTACCTGAGCGGCTTGTCCTCGCCTCGCCTTGAGGACCAGCTCGACATCCTCTGGACCTTCGACGCGGGGGAGGCGCCGTCTCCGGCGATGATCGCCCTCCTGCGCCGCGAGGGCAAGCTGGACGCCTTCCTGCAGGCGGCCCTGGCCGAGCTGGGCGCGGAGTTCTCCCGCCGCATCGCCGGCGCCGCGAATCTCGCCGAGCGCCGCAAGCACCTCAGCTGGTACGAGGACTGGGTCACCCAGCTCCTGGGCCGCGCGCTCTACGGGGTGCGCGATTTCGGCGAGATCCGCCGCAACGTCGAGTCCATCTGGGAGCCGGTGTCGGCCCTCATGGACTCGAAAGAGGTCGTGGAGGCGTATAAGGATTCTACCCGCAAGGCGGATTCGACCCGCACCGCGGATTCGACCCGCAGCCACATGGCCGACCAGTTCTTCCAGGTCATGAGCATCGCCTTGCGCCAGGCCGTGATCGCGACCGACATGGCCGGGGCGCGCCCCGAGCGCGAGGAGCTCGCCAAGACCGCGGAGCTCGTCGCGCGCATCGAGAAGACGCTGCGGCCCTTCCCCAGCCAGGCGCTGGTCGTCGCCCACGCCCGCAACCTCGACCGCCACTTGGGCTCCGAGCAAGGCTACATGAAGGCGTATCACTGGGCGATCAAGAACGCGGTGGTGGTCAAGGAAGGCTCGCGCTTCGAGCGCTGGCTCAAGGGCCACCACAACTGGTTCATGACGCCGGTCGCCCAGCTCATCAAGTTCTTCTACTACTCCTGGAAGTGGGCCTGGGGAGTCGCCTCCAAGCTCTGGCGCCAGAGGACCTTGCCCGGGATCCCGGTCGAGCACATGCGCAGCCTCCTCTCCCAGGACTTCGTCCATTTCATGGGCCTGGTCGGCGACCCGGCGACGGACGTGCGGACCAAGCTCATGGCGGTGGCGCTCCTCGACCGCATCGACGTGGGATACGACTTGGGCGAGGACGTCTTCGGCCGCGACGTGAAGATGCGCGCCGCGGCCTCGGTGGGCCGCTGGCTCCTCGAGGACGTGTCCGCGGAGGCCAAGGACTCCGACCTGCCCGGCATAGCCAGCGGCATGCTCAAGATCACCGACCGCCATCCGGGCCTCCTGCAGCCCGACCTCGAGACCAAGGGGACCCTGGAAAACGCCTTCCGCACCGGCGCGGAGTTCATCAAGCGCAACGAGGCGTACCGCTCCCTGGCCAAGGGCGAGCACCCTTTCCGCGCCGTCAACACGCGCTGGGCGCTGGCTTTCGCGGCC